>JAKIWY010000081.1 GCA_022749835.1 Thermoplasmata archaeon
AGGAGGACCGCCGGGCGCTCCTCATTGAGAAAGAACTGGCCGAACGGGCCGCGAACCCACGCCGTATCTCCTTCCTTGAGCTCGGAGAACGCGCTCTTGAACGCCGAGTCGGAGACGCGCACCGCATACTCGAGGTGCTCGCGAGTCGGGCTGGTCGCCAGCGACATCGGCCGCCATTCTGCTCCCGGCCCCGCGCGGAGCCCCAGGAAGGTGAACTGCGTCGGACGGAACTGGAATCCTACCGGCTTACGGAGGCGGATGGCGTGGGTCGACGGGGTCGGTTTCCACGAAGCGACGACCGTCGTCGGCTCGACCGGCGCTGGAGCAGGCGCCCCAACTCTGGGCAGCACGGGCGGTCTACCGCTCCTTGGAGCCGAAAGCTCCCTTGGGTTCTTCGGGGGCTCCGTGGATGAGGATTCGGAACTCGAGCGTCGACATCCGCAACCGCCGAAGCGCGAACGCTTGATGGTGGTATAGTGACTCCTCGTCCGCCTAACCGGTCACTAATTCCCGTGGAGTCCGCCGGCGAGGGCTCGATGGACCCTGGGTTCCTCAAGGTCCCTTGTAGCCTGTTTCGTTCAACGGCTTGCCTATCCGCTCGGGACCCGAACGCTCCGCCGGCGCTCGAACAGCGGCGCCGGTGGAACCTTTCAGCTACCAGTCGTCGTGGCGGAAACGGCGGGCGAAACGCCCGCCGAACGACATCCCCCATTGGATCCAGAGGGCCACCAGGGCCGCCGGCACCGCGATCAGGATGCAGAGGAGCACGGCGAGGTTGGTGTACCATGCGAAGCGGGTGGCGAGAAACCCAAGGTAGAGCAATGCCGCGATCGCTCCGCCCGTCACCAGCCCGAGCGAGGCCATGATCCGTACCTTGACTTCCTGCAGGACGTTGGCTCCGCTCGTCCCGGCAGCCGCCCCCTTGAGCCCGTCGCCTTCAACTCCCATGAGGGCATGGAAGGGCAAGGCCTCGATAAAACCAACTCACCCACTGTGCGCACCCTCCGTGAGCGCGCCCGTTTTCGCTGGAAGGACGGACGCGCGGGACGTACGGTCTATTTGGGTGGGGCGATTTTAAGGGGTTGCGCGGTTGCTCCGCTCCCCCACGGGGGAGGCGACGTTGACGGACGCCATCCAGGTCGAGGATCTCGAGAAGACGTACCCGCCCGCGGTCCGTGCGGTCCAGGGTGTCTCCTTTGCGGTCCACCCCGGTGAGATCTTCGGCTTTCTCGGACCGAACGGCGCCGGCAAGACCACCACCGTTTCGATGCTTACCACGCTGCTCCGCCCGACGAAGGGTCGCGCCGCGGTGGCGGGCCTCGATGTCGCGGAGCAGCCGGCGGAGGTGCGCCGCGAGATCGGCCTTGTCTTCCAGGACTCGACGGCCGATGGCGAGCTCACCGGCCGCGAGAACATGATCCTCGCGGGCGGTCTCTTCGGCATGCGTCCGTCGGAATGCCGGGGGCGCATCGACGAGCTGCTCGGCCGGATGGATCTCACCGAGGCGGCGGACCGGCGGGTCAAGGGATACTCGGGGGGAATGAAGCGACGTTTGGAGCTCGCGGTCGCGATGGTCCACACGCCGAAGATCCTCTTCCTGGACGAGCCGACGATCGGGCTCGACCCGCAGGGACGCGCCGGCTTTTGGCGGTACATCAAGGAGCTCCGCCAGGAGCAGCAGGTGACGATCTTCATGACGACGCATTATCTGGACGAGGTCGAGAACCTCTGCGACCGGATCGCCATCATCGACCATGGAAGGATCATCGCCAGCGGGACCAACGACTCGCTCAAGGAGCGCGTCGGGGGGGACCTTGTCGAGCTGCGGGTCCCCGCCGATGGCGCCGACCTGACCGAGACGCTGGGGAGCGTCCCGGGCGTCCGGGAGGTCTCGCGGGAAGCGAACATCTACCGGGTGAAATGCCCGCGGGCGGAGGGACTCGTCTCCGCCCTCGTGAAGGCGTGTGATCTCGCCGGGGTCACCGTAGAAGGTGTGACCGTCCAGCGGCCGAGCATCGACCGGGTCTTCCTCGAGCTGACCGGCAAGGCGTACCGCGAGGAAGGGTACGATGACGGACGGGCCGCCCAGGCGTCGGTGTTCCACACCCGGGGCCGCGGGGGTCGCTGATGCTCGTCGAGCTCACCGCGCTGATCCGTCGGGAGTACCTCCGGTGGATCCGGGCTCCGATGTGGATCGTCGCCGGCCTGATGACCCCGATCCTCTACCTTCTCCTGTTCGGGCAGGCGTTCAATCTGGGCGCGTTGGTCGGCAACGTCCCCGGGGGACCCGTCGTCCTCTCCCGGGCGCTCTGGGGCGCGCCGGACTACTTCTCCTACTTCGCCGTCGGGATGGTCGGCCTCGTCGCCGTCACCTCGGCGCTGTTCGCCGGCACCGGCGTCATCTTCGACAAACAGCTCGGCATCATGCAGCGGACCATCGCGACGCCGGTCCGCCGCAGCACCATCTTCGCCTCGATCTTGATCTTCCGCGGTTTCCTGGTTGTGCTGCCGATCTTCATCGTGCTGGGGCTCGCGCTCACCTTCGCGCACATTCCCGGGCTCGTGGGCCTCACCGTCACCCAGCCGGTCGGCGCGGACGGCGTGGCGGAGGTCGTGCTCGCCATCTTCATCCTCGCCATCGCGTTCACCTCGCTGTTCCTAGCCTTCGGCTTCCTTTTCGCCCGGGTCGAGTCGTACTTCGGCGTGGTCAACCTGCTCAACCTTCCCATCCTGTTCACCTCGAACGCGCTCTACCCCGTCGGGACGGAGCCCGCATGGCTGCAGAACATCACCGCGTACAACCCGATCTCGCTCGCCGTCGACGTCATGCGTGAGACGTTCTTCGGCACGACCTACTATCCACACCCGGTGCTCGTTTACCTCCTGGGCCTCCTCGCTTGGGCGGCCGCGCTTGTCGCCGTCGCATTGCTCCTTGCGGCACGGGCACTGGCGACCAAGTAGCACCCCTCGCCGCTCCCATCGTCCTCCGGGTCCCCGCCGGCCGTTCGGCGGGGTACGCCTGGTCCGCGAGCCGGTCGAGATACCCGTACGTGGGTTCAGGTCGGCGGGCGCCCTCGCCTCGCGTTCATCTCCCGCGACAGGGCACGCCCTTCGGCCGTCAGCCGGTAGACCTTGAGCCGGCGGGGCGCCCCGTGCACGTGGCGCAGCTCCTCGGAGAGCACTCCCGCAGCGACCAGCCGGCGCAGGACGTTGGAGAGAGGCCCCTGACGGACGCTGAGCTGCTCGGCCATCCCCCTCTGCGTGAACTCCGGGCGAACGGTCCCCTCGGACTCGTGCGTTCCGTGACGCCCCAGATGCTCGACGATCCTCTGGGACAACCGGATCGTTTCCCGGGGGACGCTCGCCGTCCGTCGAGGCGGTGGACTCTGTGCCGGTTCCGACGCCCCCGGTTCAGGGCGACTCTCCGAGGGAGTGGGCAGGGCCTCAACGTACCGCTCGCCCGCCGACCGCTCTATCGATCCGGCGAACCCGCTCGAGACCTCGGAGCTGCTCGTGACGGGGAGCTCGGGAGGAGACGAGGAGCCGGGCGGTCGCCGGTCGCGGTTCCGAAGGAACCGATATCCGATCAGACCCATCGCCGTCGCCACCACGCCGAACGCGACCCACGTCCACGCCGGGAGTTCATTCCAGCGAGCGAGTCCGACGCCGCTCCCGGAATCCCCGGGCGGCGACGGGTCGGGTTCGGCGACGACGTGGCTCGCGACGACGGCCGAGGCTCCCGAGCTGTCGATGACCCGGAGCGAGACGGAGAAGTTGCCGGCCACGCGGAACGTATAGTTCAGCGAGACACCGACTCCCTGGCCGCCGTCGCCGAAATCCCAGAGGAACTCGTCGTACGTCTGGGTACCGTTCGATGCCGTACCGGTGAAGCTCACCGTGAACGGGACGATCCCCGAGGTCGGGTTCGCTCGAAGATGCGCCTCGAATGGCCCCTCGGTCGCCGAGATGCGGATCGCGCAGCTCGCGCTGCCCCCCGGCCCGCTCGCCCCCACCGAGGCGGAGAACGTCCCGGCGGACTCGTACAGGTGGGCCAGCGATTCCCCTTGAGTGCCGGACGTGTTGGCCCTCGAACCGTCGCCGAACACCCAGAGGAATGTCGTGTTCTCGGGAGTCGGGACGACCGCCGAGAATTGCACGAGAAGCGGGGCGGAGCCCGACGCCGGCACGGCGATCAGGGAGAGTCCTGAACCGCAGGCTTGCGGCCCACCAACGTGCCCGAGACCCGAGCCACTCGTGGAGAACGGGGTCGTCGCTGCGAGCGTGCCGACGAGCCCCGCAACGAGCATCCCCCACCACGGGAAGGCGGCGCCTCGAGGGCGCCGCGAGGAGGTGGCCGTCGGCATCTTCCGGCTCAGGGTAGCTCGTTCACGCCCCCGGGCGCTTGAAGCTCTCGCCGGAGAATCTCGCCCTCTCTCCGCGCGCGCTCTCGTGCTCGCCGGCGTCCCAACCAGAACATGGTGGGGCCAACGACCGCCACGGCGACGGCAAGGAGGGCCCATCCCGGGTCCGAGCTGGAATTGAGCGACGTGCCGGTCCCGGCGCCCGTGCCCGTCACCGAGCCGGCCTGGACGATCGTCGTCGTCCGGTTGATGTTTCCCGCCCCGTCCGTGACGACGAGCACGGCGAGGAACTCGCCGGAGCTCGGATAGGCGTGGGCGAGGACCTGGTTCGGCCGCGCGGAGCCTTGCGATCCGTCCCCGAACATCCACTGGAGGGAGTAAGGAAGTCGTCCGCCCGAAACCTCGGCGACCAGTTGGACCTCGTTCGGGCGGTGCGTGGGAACGCTCAGCACCTTCGCGCTCACGCGCAACGGCGCCGCCGGATACCCCGAGGAGTTGTTCGAGACGGCGTAGCTGAACTGCCAGGTCGGCGGGGCCGACCCGCCGGTTCCCGGGGGCCCGAAAAATGCGAGGTTTCCCGACGTCGACTCCCAGGCGAAACCGAAGTGGGACGCCGGTCCGGGGTTCTGGATCGGAGAGAGGAGCGTCCAGCGCGCTCCCTGGAACTCCCAGCTCTCGGCGCTCAAGTTCCCCGACGACCCGACGAAGCCGCCGTAGAGGATGAGCGCGCCCGCGGACGGCAAATAGGCGAAACCCGAGCCGTCTCGCGGGCTGGGGGCGGAGCTCAGGTTGAGGCGGCTCCAGTTGCCGCCGCCGAAGCTCCAGGTGTCCCCGTACTGGGTGAACGTGGGCGGAGTGGCGGAGGTGGCGGTCCCTCCGAAGAGAACGACCGTCCCGATCGCCGGGTCGAACGCCATCGCCGAGCCGCTCCTTGCGGATGGCCCGAGCGACGCCGCTAGCTGCGTCCAAGCGCCCCCGGCGTACGCCCAGGTGTCCCCGAGGTCCGACGGGGTCGACCCCCCGAACAGAAGTGTGTAGCCGTCGGTCGGGTCGTCCGCCAAGGCAGCGCCCCAGCGGGCCGGCGGCGCGTGGCCGTTCAGCGGCGAGAGCTTCGTCCAGCTCCCGTTCGAGAACCGCCAGGTGTCGTTGAGTGCACCGGAGGCGCCGGAGCCGCCGAAGAGCAGGATGTAGTGGTCCGTCGAGTCGTAGGTCATCGCCGCACCGCTGCGCGCCGGTGGAACGACCGAGAGTGCGAGCGGGGTCCACGTCCCCGCGGAGTACGTCCAGGTTTCGTTGAGCGGACCCGCGGAACCTCGGCCACCGAACATGAGGACGTAGCCCGCCGCCGAATCGTGGGCCATTGCGGGGCCGGAGCGCGAGGCCGGGTAGCTACTGGAGGTCGAGACCCACGACGTCCAGTTCCCACCGGAGAACAGCCAAGTGTCCCCGAGATTGTACGGCTGCTGGTAGCCCCCGTACAGGAGGACCGACCCGAGCGACGAGTCGTAGGTCATCGCGCTCACCCACCGACCGCCCGGCGCCACCGTGGCCGTAGCGTTCGTCCAGTTCCCGGCCCGGAACTCCCACGTATCGTTCTGGTAGCCGTTGCCTCCGTTCGGCCCGATGCTTCCGAACAGGAGGACGTACCCGTCGGCCGCGTCGTAGGTGATCGGGGCCGGCCACCGGGGAGGCGGGGAGAGGGCCGGGAACCGCTCGGTCCAGGTGCCGTTGAGGTACGTCCAAGTATCGTTCGCCCACCCCACCGACCCGATGCTCCCTCCGAAGAGCACCACGTAGCCGTCGGCGGCGTCGTAAGTGATCGAGGTGATGCGTTCCCCCGGGGTCATCCCCGTGAGGGCTGACCGGTTGGTCCAGACACCGGCGGCGTACGACCACGTGTCGCCGTACGTGACGAGATCGTTGTCGTTGCCGCCGTAGAGCAGCACGTACCGGTCGGCCGCGTCGTAGGTCATCCCGGTGGAGCCAAACTGGCGGGCCGGCGGCGAGACGGTCGGGAACAGCTCGGTCCATTGGCCGCCGACGAACTTCCACGTCTCGTTGCAGACCTGGTTTCCGTCACGCTGGCCGCCGAACATGAGGACGTATCCGTCCCGGGCGTCGTAGACGAGTCCCGCGCCCCCGAGGGCATGGGGTGAGATGGCGGGGAAGATCTCAGACCAGGTGTCGTTCCGGAAGATCCAGGTCTCGTTGTACAGGGCCGCGCCGTCGCCTCCGAACATCACGACGTACCCGTCCGCGGCGTCGTAGGTCATCCCCATGTCACGGCGAGGCGGCGGACCGGTGCCGCTCGCGGTCACCACGTTCCACGCGGGCGGGCCAAGCGATCCGGGGCGTGATGCCAGGGCAGTGGGGCCGGCGGAGTGATCCTCCAGGGAGAGGCGAGCCTCCGCGAGGAGTGCGTTGCCCGGCGAGGAGACGGCCGCCAACACTCTCGGATGCCACCGAGCCGTCGGCCCGAGGTGGGGGAGCGACGGGCAGGCCATGAGGAAGATGACCACGCCGACGACGGCGAGCGCGGCCGATCGGGGCAGTCGGATATTGCGAGAGCTCGGGGCTCGGCTCGAGAGCCAGCCGGGTCGGTCGGGCATCGGTGGAGAGTGAACAACGGTTTTCGGTATTTAGAGGGGGGTCGCCGATACTCTGCGAGAACTCCGCTATTCGAGGAGAAGGCGGCGCCCGGACGGAAAGTCATGCTCACCTCAATGACGGGGCACGGCTACGTGTTCAGCACGGC
>JAKIWY010000082.1 GCA_022749835.1 Thermoplasmata archaeon
CCCGGGTTCCACTTCGGGCGCGTCGAGTGTTCGTTGAGCCCGGAGACGGGGCTCCAGCTGTCGCCCCGGTCGTCGCTCCGGTACAGGCTCGCCGGGTCGACCCCGATGAACACCGTCTTCGGTTCCGAGGCGTGGCCGGGCTCGAGATGCCAGAGGTTGACGATCGGGTTGTTCTTCGTCGGGGGCCCATCGTCCATGGAGGGGGGAGGGCGCTCGCTGCTCTTCGGCATGAGGGGGGGGGCGATCTCGGTCCACTTCGCACCGAAGTCCTTGGAACGGAACAGCCTAGGGCCGAACCAGCCGTTGTTCGCGAGAGAGTAAACGGTTCCCGGGTTGCGGGGGTCCGGCATCACGTGGAAGACGTCGTTGCCGGCCTGGAACGGCCCCTTGACGCTCCACTTGGCGCGCTTGGTGTCGCTCTCCGCGACGTAGCCGCCCTTTCGCGTTCCGATGTAGACTCGCACCTTGTTCCCTCCGGCCATCTTTCTCATCCTCCCTGGATCGAATGGAGCACGTCGACCGAGTCGCTCGCCGAAAGGGCGGTGTCGAGCCCCTTCTTCTCCCGGATATCTTCGCCGTTCACGAAGACCCGGATGAACCGACGCAGGGCCCCACTCTCGTCCCGAAGCCGGAACTTGAGCCGGGGCTGCGCGGCCTCGAGCTCCTCGAGGACGGCGCGCACCGTGTTCGCCCGCGTGTCGAACGAGAGCTTCGAGGAGAACTCCTTCAGCATCCCGTCGAGCCGTACCGAGGCCATCGCGCTCCGGCCTTACGGAAGGCCCGCTTCTGATAACCCTCTCGGGTCGACCCCGGGAGCGGGACCCTACGGGACCCGCCCCGCATTCACGGGACGTCGGATGGGGATCCAGCCGGTCGAGAGCTCGATCCGGCTCCCCTTTCGCGCCGCGTGGACGTAGCCGGCGTTCGGGATCGGCTTCCAATCGTCCGCTCGGGCATCGAACGGCTCGCTTCCAATGACCACCTCGAACGGGTCCGCAGTGTACGTCATCTGGTAGTACGGGCGGCCGTCCAGGAAGCCGGTCCCGTGCTCCCCGTGCCAGTTGCAGAACGCCCAGAGCTCGTCCGGGCCGGGGGCGAGCAGCACGTTGAGCCCGCTGTAGGGACCGCTCGCAGGTTCGTCCTTCTGCATCCAGACCTCCCAGAGGTCGGCGACCGTACGGGCATACGCCTCGAGCGGGTCGACCCCGGAATCCAGATGGCGGGCGAGGAGGAGGAAGAGGACCTCGCTATCGTTCACCCCCTTCAGGCGGGATTCGAAGCGACCCAGGCAGGGCCGGGTCTCCCTGGGGTAGGGGATCGCCCCGTTGTGGGCGAAGAGAAGGTTACCGTCCCCGAACGGCTGGCTGTTGACGACCCCGATGAGCTCCTCGTGGGTGAGTCCCATCGGGTTGCTCGCATGCCGGAGGTGGCCAATGACCAGGGTTCCGGTGGCCCGGGCCGCCGCGCTCAGGTAGCGATCCCGCTGGCCCGGTTCGAACGCTCCGCCGACGTCCTTGTCGATGACCGCGGCTCCGCGGGCGTCATACCAGCCCACCCCCCAGCCGTCCTTCTGCGCCTGCTCCGCGGAGGTGTTCGACTGGTTGAGGAGCGAGCGCTCCGATTCGACGAGCCACCGGGTCGCCGGGGCGCTCTTCAAGCTGAGCGAGCCGTAGAGTCGGCACATGGAGCGCCCGACCGTGGGCCGGGTGATAAAGCTCCTCGCAAAGGTTGGTGGTGCTCGCGCGCGCAACCCTTTTACGCACCTTTAGGCTTGTTAATTCAGTAAGGCACTCCGATGGTCGCTATCGAGGTCACCCCTTCGGCCCACGAGCAGGTGCTGAAGATCATGAGCCGGGATTCGAAGCCCGGGAACGCCCTGCGGCTCTACGTCCAGGGCGGCGGCTGCTCGGGCCTGACCTACGGGATGTCGTTCGACAAGCAGGAGACCGGCGACGAGGTCGTCTTCAAGGACGATGCTCTCGTGGTCGTGGTCGACAAGGCGAGCGCCCCCCTGTTGGACGGCCTCAAGGTCGACTATCTGCTGGGGCTCGAGGCGTCGGGATTCAAGATCTTCAATCCGAACGCGAAGGAGACCTGCTCCTGCGGCAAGTCGTTCTCCGCGTGAGACGCCCCTCCGGGGGCATAAATACCGGCGCCGCCGTTATGATTCGGGGTACACGATAGGAGGGCCCCTGAAATGTCAGTAAAGTTAGATGTCACGAAGGAAGCCATGAGCCAGGTGCAGGCGCTGATCAAGGCCCAGAAGCCCGGCACCGCCGTGCGTGTCTTCGTCCAAGCCGGAGGCGGGGGCGGCGGCGGCGGCGGGGGCTGCTGTGGCGGTGGCGGCTGCGGCTCTGAGGGCGAGTCGGCACCCTCCTTCGGGATGGCGTTCGACCGGCCGCGCAACGGCGACGAGGTCGTCCCCGTGGACGGCTTCTCCGTCGTGGTCGACCCGATGAGCGCCGAGCAGCTGAACGGGGCGAAGATCGACTTCGTTCAGGGCTTGGAAGCCAGCGGGTTCCAGATCACCACGCCCACGCACTCGCTCTCCGAGAAGCCGATCGGCTCCGGATGCGGTTGCGGGAGCGGCGGCGGCGGCTGCTGCTAGCGTCCAGCACCTAACCTCTTCTTCCATTTCTCCGGTCCAATTCCCTCGGGCGAGAGGCGCCCTCCTGCTCGGCAGGGCGGGCGCGGGTGCCACTGCAGGGCGAGTTCGGCCCGTTTCAGGGCGACGGCGAGGGGTTCGTGGTGTCGCCTCCGGCGATCGGACCGTCCTCTCGGGGTATCGTGTGCGTCTTACCGACCGTTCGGATTCTCTGGCCGGTGACCATGTAGAACGTGTGAAGGCCGATGTTCACCGCATGGTCCGCGACCCGCTCGAAGGAGCGGTTGACGAGGATGTACTCCGCTCCGACGTCGACCGGCATCTTGCGCTTGACCATCCGGTCGACCGTCTCCTCGAACAGCTGGTCGTGGAGGTCGTCGACCACGTCGTCGGCCCGGTCCACCTCGCGAACCGCCTCTGCGTCCCGGGCGAGGAACGCTTCCACGGCCTGCCGAACGAGCGCCTTCGTGAGCTCGGCCATCCGGGAGAACCCCTCGGGGGCCGCCCCGCGTCGGGCGGCCGGGACCTCCTTGATCCGGCGGGCGACCTCGGCGATGTCCTTGGAGTAGCGCCCGATCCGGTCGAGGTCGGTGGTCGTCTCCAGCGAGACGGTGATCGTCCTAAGGTCGATCGCCACCGGGGCATGCAGGGCGATGATATCCACGCAGGAGCGCACGATCTTCTCCCGCAGGCCGAAGATCTCCCGGTCGAGGGCGAAGACGCCTTGCGGGTCGAACTCGTCCGGCGAGGCGAACCCCTCGGTGGCCGAACGAAGGGCGACCTCGGCGAGCTCGGACATCGTCCGCATGTTCTGGTTGAGCTCGTTCATGCTCTCCGAGAGCGCCTTGCGCTCGACCCGCTCGCCGATCATCCGAACCTTCCGGTGATGTAGCTCTCGGTCAACTTCTCCTTCGGCCGCTCGAACAGCTCCCGCGTAGCGTTGAACTCCACGAGCTTCCCCAAGTAAAGGAATGCGGTCCGGTCCGCGACGCGCGCCGCCTGCTGCATGTTGTGGGTCACGATGACCACCGTGTACTGCTTCTTGAGGTCGAAGAGCAGGTCCTCGATCTTGGCGGTCGCGATCGGGTCGAGGGCGGAGCACGGCTCGTCCATCAGCAGGACCTCGGGTTCGACCGCCAGGGCCCGGGCGATGCACAGGCGCTGCTGTTGCCCGCCGGAGAGGCTGACCCCGGGGGCGTAGAGACCCTCCTTGACCTCCTCCCAGAGCGCCGCCTGCCTTAGGCTCTTGACGACCTGCTCGTCGAGCCGCGCCTTGTCGCGCACGCCGTTGAGCTTGAGGCCGGCGGCGACGTTGTCGAAGACGGACATCGTGGGGAACGGGTTCGCCCGCTGGAAGACCATGCCGATGCGGCGCCGCACGCTGGTCGCCTCCTGGCGGTAGACGTCCTGATCGTCCAGGAAGACCCTTCCCTCGATGCGGGCGTGGGGAGTCACCTCGTGGATGCGGTTCATGCAGCGGATCAGGGTCGATTTTCCGCAACCGGAGGGGCCGATGATCGCGGTGACCTCGTTCGGGGCGAAGTTGAGGCTGATCTCCTCGAGGACCCGCTTCTTGCCGTACCACGCCGAAAGCTTCTCCGTCCGCAATTTGGCCGGGGGCATCGGCGGCAGAGGGGCGCGGGGCTCCGGGGCGGTGGGGTCGGAACGCATCGGTTCGTCACTCATCGCAGCGCCGCTCCGAATCTCTCGCGCAACGCGAGGCGGGCGGCCACACTGATCCCCAGCATTAGGATGACGAGGACGAACGTCGCTCCCCAGGCGTCCGCCTGCCAGTTCGGGTACGGGCTCACGATCCATCGGTAGATCGAGATGGGAAGGGACGCGGTGGTCTGGTGGAGACCGAGCGCCGGTGCGAACGGAAAGAGATTTCCCGGGTTCAGGATGATGAGCGGCGCGGTCTCGCCGGCGGCCCGGGCCACGGCGAGAAGCCCGCCGGTGATCACCGCCGAGCGGGCGGAGCGAAGCACGATCCGCAGCACGACCCGGTAGCGCGGGATGCCGAGGGCGAGCGCCGCCTCCCGGGTCGTCGTCGGGACCAGCCGGAGCGCCTCCTCCGCGGTCCGGGCGACGATGGGGAGCATGATGAAGGCGAGCGCGATCGACGCGGAGAGCACGCTCAGGACGTAGTCCGAGGTGATGTAGCCGTCCTGGAACAGGAGAAGAAACAGGGAGAAGACGACGACCCCCATCACGATCGACGGGACGCCGGCGAGCACGTCGGCAAAGAAGCGCGCGGCGTTGCCGAGCGGGTTCGCGCCGAACTCCGAGAGATAGATGCCACAGAGGATCCCGACGGGCAGCGCGATCCCGGCCGCGATGACGATGAGAAGCAGCGTCCCCTGGATCGAGTTGTAGATGCCGCCGAACGAGCAGCCGGTTTGGAAGCGGGGGTCGCAAGGGATCGGCGAGTTCTGGGTGAAGAACTGGAAGCTCAGTACCTTGAGGCCGTTGACCGCCGACGTGTAGAGGATGTCCCCGAGCGGCAGGATGGCGATCGCGACGCAGGCGAGACAGGCGATCGCCATCGCATGGCTGAACAGCTTGCGACGGACGTCGCGGTCGAACCTCATTCCGCGCCTCCCACCGGCCCGATGCCGCGGCGCACCAGTAGCCGGGCGCCGACGTTGATGAGCAGCGAGACCGCGAGCAGGACGAGGCCCAGCTCGAGAAGAGCGGCGCGTTCGATGCCGTTCGCCTCCCCGAACTCGGTGGCGATGAACGCCGCGATCGTCGTCCCCGAGGAGAACAGGGATCCCGAGATCGCATAGGAGTTCCCGACCACCAGGACGATCGCGATCGTCTCGCCGATCGCCCGTCCGAGCCCGAGGGTGATCGCCCCGAGGACGCCCCGTCGGGCGTACGGAAGGACGGAAAGTCGGGTCGTCTCCCACGACGTCGCACCGAGGCTCAACGCCGCCTCCCTCTGGTCGTTCGGCACCACGAGGAACGCCTCGCGGGAAACCGATGAGATGGTCGGGATCACCATGATCGCGAGGATGATCCCCGCGGTGAGGTAGCTGAATCCGTTGTAGCCGGACGCCGGCGCGGCAAAGACTCCTGAGAGGCCGGGAAGTTGCCCGAGCGTCGCGTGGAGCCCTGGCTCCACCGTCGTCGCCATCAGCGGTACCACGACGATGAGCCCCCATACCCCGTACACGACCGACGGGATCGCCGCGAGAAGTTCGATGACAAAGGAGAGCCCGCCCCGCAGCCATCCCGGGGAGAGTTCGGTCAAGAAGATGGCAATCCCCAGGCTCAACGGAACGCCGAAGAGCATCCCGATGGCAGCGATCACCATCGTGCCGTAGATCGCCGGCAGGGCGCCGAAGATCAGCGGGGAGAGCACCGTCTGGTTCGGGTTCCAGACGGTACCGTAGAGGAAGCCGAAGCCGAAGCGCGTAAGGCTCGGGTAGCTCGACTGGACCAGGAGGAGCACCAGCAGGGTGGCGATCCCGAGGATGACGAGCGCCGCCGCGCCCGTCGCGCCGGTGAACAACCGGTCCGCGACCCGGACCCAGAAGCGGCGGTCCCTAAGGCGGGAAAATCGGCCCCGGGGCGAAACGATCACCCCGGGGTCGCGGGGAGTTTCGCTCCCCGCGCTCGTGTCCGATGGGCGGGGGACCATCGACGTAGGTCCCCCGTCCCTGCCCACTTAGTGGGAAGGTTGCGCCGCTCCGTTGTAGGTGATATCCTGGAGGGCCGGCTCGCACACGCTCGTGACGACCAGGCTCGGGAGTGGGACGTAGAAGAGCCCGGTGGCCGATGTTTGTCCGTCGTGGGTGATCCACCATAGGAAGCTCACGAGCGCCTGGGCGATCGGCTGGGTGACCGCCTTGTAGATGGTCGTGAGGTCCTCGTAGACAAAGATGTAGGTGAACGTAGCGATGGGATAGGTCCCCGCCCCGGGCTGGTTGAGGATGGAGAACCCCGACCAGTTGTCGGTCGGCTGGGGGAACGAACTGATGGCGTTGACGGCGAGCGCCGTGTCGGCGACCGTCGGCGCGATGTAGTTCCCCGCGGGGTTCAGGATCTTGGCGATCCCGACGTTCGCCCCCTCCTCCTCGGCGTAATTGAGCTCGACATAGCCGATCGCCCCGTTGGTGGTCGCGACCGCGCCCGCGACCCCTTCGCTACCGATCGCTCCGATCTCGCCGGAGACCGTCGGGAAGCTGACCTTGGTCGCCGCGCCGATGGTGCTCTTCCAGGTCGTGTTCTCCGCTGATAGGTAGGAGGTGAACGCGAAGGTCGTGCCGCTGCCGTCCGCACGGACCACTGGAACGATCGGAAGCGTCGGGATGACCACACCGGGGTTGATCGAGGTGATCGCGCTCACGTTCCAGTTGGTGATCTGCCCGAGGTAGATCGCCGCCAGAATCGGCCCGGTCAGGTTGAGCCCCTGCAGCTTGTTGACGTGGTAGGTCAGCGTGACCGCTCCGGCGG
>JAKIWY010000083.1 GCA_022749835.1 Thermoplasmata archaeon
ACGGCCGGCCGAGCGGCGGACGCTCTTTAGTTGAGGGGCCCACAAGGGCGACCCGCTTTATGGCCCCCACGGGCTCCCCTCGACGGACCGCCCGCGTGGCGGCCGCTGGCGAGGTAGAACATGCATCCGAGTCGCGCCATCCGGGGCCGTCGTTCCGAACTGCTCGCCGGTCGAAGGGTGATCATCGGGATCTCGGGGTCGATCGCGGCGGTTGAGGTCCCGCGAATCGCGCGGGAGCTGATCCGCCACGGGGCCGAAGTGCGGGCGGTGATGAGCTCCGAGGCGACGCGGATCATCACCCCGGAAGCGATCCAATTTGCCACCGGCCACCCGCCGGTGCTGCAGCTCAGCGGCGATGTCGAGCACGTGCAGCTCCTGGGGCCCGGGGAGGGCCGAGCCGACCTGCTGCTGATCGCGCCGGCCACGGCCAACACGCTCTCGAAGATCGCCCACGGCATCGACGATACCCCGGTCACGACGTTCGCCTCCGTCGCGCTCGGGGGCGGCGTGCCGGTGCTGATCGCCCCGGCGATGCACGCCGACATGGGGCGGAACCCGGCGGTGCGCGAGAACCTTGAACGCCTCGCGAAGTGGGGCGTCGGCGTCATCGCCTCCCAGTCGGCGGAGGGGGAGGAGAAGCTCGCGAGCCCCGAGGAAGTGGCCGCGGCGGTCCTCCATCGCATCGCGCGCGGGCCGTGGGCCGGTCGAAGAGTCGTGGTGATCGGCGGGGCGAGCCGGGAATCAATCGATGACGTGCGGACGATCACGAACGAGAGCTCCGGGGAGACGGCGGTGGCGCTCGCCACGCAGGCGTTCTACCGCGGCGCGGCGGTCGAGTTCTGGGTCGGCTCCCTCAAGGTTCCCGTCCCCCCATTCCTACCGCACGTGGCCTGGCGGGGGGTGGGCGACCTCCTCGAGCTGGCGCGACGCCACCGGGAGACACTCGCCCGCGCCGACGCGGTGTTCGTCCCCGCGGCACTCTCGGATTTCACCCTGCTCGCCCGTCCGGGGAAGATCCGTTCGTCCGGGATCAAGCGCCTCGAGCTCGCACTGAACGCGGCGCCCAAGCTCCTCCCGGAGCTGCGGCGCCTCGCCCCCCGGCCGTGCCGCCTCGTCGGCTTCAAGCTCGAATCGGGGAACGACGCTCCGGCTCTCGAGGCCGCGGCCCGGGAGCTCCTCGTTAGCTCGCAGCTCGATTGGGTCGTCGCCAACGACGCCCGGGTCCTCGGGACCCCTGAGACGACGGTCTTGGTGCTGAGCCGCAACGGCTCGGTTCACCGTCTCGCCGGCCCGAAGATGGAAGTCGCAGGCAAGCTGTTGGACGACATCGGGAGGGCGGTGGCCGACGAGAGCTCCGCCCGCCGACCGCCGGCTCCTGCGGGACGACGTTCCCGGGGCGGAGTAGCCACTCGGTCGGCGGACTCCTCGCCTTCGAGGTAGAAGAGCCGGCGTGCTCGGACCCTGCCGGGGGGCCGGTCAGGGCGGGGCCACCCGTTCGCTCCTGAGTTCGGCGCGGCGCTCGCCGACGCCGAAGGGAGTGCAGGGACCGCCCCCTTTCCCGACCAACTCTTATTAAGCGTGGGGGCTGCGCGGGGAGAGGTCAGACGATGGTCAAGCTCGCCGAGTGGCGGGGGAAGGAGGTGTTCCGCAAGTACGCGGTTCCGCTTCCGCGGGGCGCGGTCGCGCGTTCGCCCGCCGAAGCCCGTTCGCTCGTCGATTCGGCGGCAGTTCCAACGCCGTGCGTTGTGAAAGCGCAGGTCCTCGCCGGGGGCCGGGGGAAGGGGGGCGCCGTGCGATTCGCCGATACCGCCGCCCAAGCCGAAGAGGCGACCCGCGCCATCCTCGGGATGGAATTCAAGGGCGAGAAGGTCAAGGAGGTCCTGCTCGAGGAGAAGTTGCCGATCGCCCGGGAGCTCTACGTCTCTCTCACGCTCGACCGCAGCCTGCGCCTGCCGATCCTCATGGTGAGCGCCCAGGGAGGGGTCGAGATCGAATCCGTCGCCGAAGGAGGACTCGTCAAGATCCCGGTCCATCCGTTCATTGGTCTCGCGGGCTACGAGCGACGCCAGGCGGTTTCGGCGCTCGGTCTTTCCGGGGCGGCCGCCAAGTCGCTCGACCGCCTGCTGAGCTCCCTCTGGCGGCTGTTCGACGAGGAGGATGCCGAACTCGTCGAGATCAACCCGCTCGCGGTCGTCGGGGACTCTCTGGTCGCGCTGGACGCGAAGGTGATCATCGAGGACGACGCCTCCTTCCGGCATCCCGAGTACGCCGAGGTCCGGGACGACCGGACCCCGCTCGAGGAGATCGCCCGCGAGAAGGACATCGCCTTCGTCCAGCTCGACGGGAACATCGGGGTGATCGCCAACGGTGCCGGACTCACCATGGCGACGCTCGATGTCCTCCAGCAGTCCGGCGGCCGGCCGGGGGTGTTCCTCGACCTCGGCGGCACGGACGACCCCAAGAAGGTCACCGAGGCGTTCCTCCTGATGGCGATGGCGAAGCCGAAGGCGGTGTTCCTGAACATCTTCGGCGGGGTCACGCGCTGCGACACGGTCGCCAACGGCCTGGTCGCCGCCATGAGCCAGGTTCCCGAAGGGGAGCGGTTCCCGCTCGTGGCGAGGATCCGCGGGAATAACGAGGCCGAGGGGACCCAGATCCTGGAGCGGGCCGGGGTCGCCTCGCTCAAGGGGCTCAAGGAGTCGGTCGAGAAGGTAGTCGCCCTCGCGAACGCGGGCGCTCCCCTGGCGGGGCCGGCATGAGCGTGCTCGTCGACGCCGACACCCGCGTCCTCGTCCAAGGGATCACCGGCCACCAGGGGACGGTCCACACGCGCCAGATGCAGCTGTTCGGGACCAAGGTCGTCGCCGGGGCGACCCCCGGGAAGGGGGGAGCGACCGTCGAGGGGGTCCCCGTCTTCGACTCGGTCGAGAGGGCGGTCCGCGCCACGTCCGCGAACGCGTCCGTCATCTTCGTCCCGGCGCCGTTCGCCAAGGACGCGCTCGTCGAGGCCGTCGATGCGGGTATCCCGCTCGCCGTCGTCGTGACCGAGCACATCCCGTTCCACGACATGCTCTCGATGTACCACTACGCCAGGCTTCGGGGCGCCCGGATCATCGGGCCGAACTGCCCGGGGATCGCCGCCCCGGGGAAGGCGAAGGTCGGCATCATCCCGAACGTCGTCTTCCACCCGGGGCGCGTCGGGGTCGTCTCGCGCAGCGGGACGCTCACCTACGAGATCGTGAGCGGCATCAAGGAGCACGGCCTCGGCCAGAGCACCTGCATCGGCCTCGGAGGCGACCCGGTCGTCGGGACGAACTTCGTCGACGCCCTTTCGCTCTTCGAAGAGGACCCCGATACCGACGTCGTCGTGATGGTCGGGGAGATCGGCGGCACGGCCGAGGAGGAGGGGGCGGACTACATCCGAGCCCACTTCACCAAACCCGTGGTCGCCTACGTCGCCGGCCGCTCCGCCCCACCGGGAAAGCGCATGGGCCACGCCGGGGCGATCATCGCCCGGGGCCGCGGCACGGCGGCCAGCAAGCTGGCCGCCCTCGAGGGCGCCGGGGCGAAGGTCGCGAGCTTCCCCTACGAGATCCCCGGACTCGTCGCCGAGCGGCTTCAGGAGCTGACGAACCGATGAGCGCTCCCCCGCCGCGCCGCCATTCGGCGGAACCGGAGACGGTGGAGCCTTGCCTCGTCGCCGGGTGCGGCCAGCCGTCGGTGCGGCACCTCGCGCTCGCCGCCGCCCGCCAGGTCTTCAAGGAGCTGCCGGAGAAGGGACACCGCGCCCCGCTCTGCAAGGAGCACTACAAGGCCTGGAAGAAGGCGACCAAGCAGGCCCGGGTCCTCGACCGCGCCACCTGGTAGTCCGCTCGGCAACGCTCGGTAGGGCGGCACGCCCTAAGCCCATTGAAGAACCGAGGAACGCGCGAAAAGGTTGGGCGACCCGACCAATATCCGGTCGCCTACTGCTTACGCATCTTCTGGGCGCGCATGCGTCGGCGCATCCGCTTCTTCCGCCATTTCCACCGCATGTGGCCGCGCTTCTTCCATACGCGGGAACTACGTTTCATGCGGGGGGCTTCCGAGGACGCGCGGGGCTACTTTCCGCCGTTTATAAGTTTGCCCGGCGGAAAACCGGCGGCCTTCGAGAGGAAACCGAGGGTCGGCCGCCCAGCCCACCCGCGATTAAGTACCGGGGGCGCCTGCGCCCCCCCGATGGTCGAAGACTCCGAGCTCGAGATGAACCTGCTCGAGTTCGAGCTCAAGAGCTTCGCCTTCGAGCGCCAGGTCTCCCTCGAGGGCCTCGAGGTCGTTGTCTTCTCGAGGACCGAGACGGTCAGCGAGGCGAAGCTCCGGCCGAACCTCGTCCACCTGCGCGTCGCCGTCCCGAGGGAGTGGCTCATCTACGATCTTTCCGCGGATGCGCTCAGGATCGCCCGGGACGGGGGGACCGGCGGGCCCCGGGCGACCGGTAGCGCGCTCGAGGCCGCCGCCGGCAAGACGGAGTTCCGCGAGCAGGGGGTCGACTGGCGACGCACCGTGCTCCCCTCCGGAAGCTACCTCTACGTCCCGGTGGAGTTCGCCGACCGGTTGCTGAGCGCCCCCGGGCTCTCGGCGCTCGCGACGGCCTGACCCGCGGGTGGGCCCGAGGTCGGCCCCTTCAGAGCACGCCCATCTCGGTGAGCTTCTCCGGGAGATAGGTGTCCGTGACGTAATTGAGGCCGTACTTCGCGAGCGATTGCTGCTCGGCCTTCTTGCCGTTCTTCAGCATGAGCTCGATCTCGCTCCGCCAGTCCGCGGTCTTGAAGCGCGGGTCGGTCAACTCGGCCTGGAGCGCCTTGATGTCCTGCTCGGAGAGCTTGTCGGAGGGGAGGTCGTAGTTCTCGATGTCGGAGGCGGTGACGCCCAGGAACTCGGCCCCGGGGGTGGCGAGATACTGTGAGATGTGGGCGGTCTTGACGGCGCCAAAGGCGACGCTCGCGAAGATGCGGAACGACCAGGGATCGCCGTCGGTGAACACGACCACCGGTAGATCCAGCTCCTCGTGCAGGCGCTTGAGGAACCGTCGGGTGGAGCGCGCCGGCTGGCCCTTGAGGTGCAAAAGGATCGCGTCGTGCTGCTCGTCGAAACCGTTCTCGGCCAGCCGGTCGACCATCCCGCCGCACTCGATGGCGATGACGAACTTCGCGCCCGTCTTCTCGAACTCGATCTTCTCCTTCTCGACGTTGTACGGGAGCGCGTAGCCGCCGTCGCCGACGTCGTCCCGGCAGTTGATCCGCTTGACGACCCCCTTGCGGTTGCGCTCCTTGAGCGTCAGGTCGCCGATCACCGACGCCCCGTTCTCCTCGGGGTGCAGCCGGAAGTCCTCGCGCAGCCGCTCGCAGAGGACCTCCAAGTCCTCGATGAGCAGGTTCGACTCGTCCTCGCTGTGGAACTTGGAGTCCTCCCAGCCCTCCGAGATGTAGTAGAGCTCACGGAGGGTCGACGTCTTGTTGGTGCGGGCCATCTCGTTGATGAACTCGACCAGGTAGAACGTCCGGAGCAGCATCAGCGCCCCATCGAGCTTGCGGGCGCTGCGGGTGCCGAGCGCGCGGCCGAGCTTCCAGACCCCGTCCCGCATCTGGAACTCGATGTTCTGCTTGGTGCGCAGCGGAAGGCGCATCCGGGGGATCTCCCCCCGGTCGAGCTGGTCGTAGATCTCGCGGGCGAGCGTGAGCGTCGGCTTCAGGGCCTCCCTCGCGCGCGGGTCCCCGGGTTCCTCACTCGTCGTCGCTGACTTTTTCCTTGCGTTCCGCGGCATCGTAATCGACCTCGACCTCCTCCCCGGGCTCGGGGACCTCCTCGCCGGCCTCGATGACGGCGCGCGGAAGCCGGACGTCCCAATCGCCCGGAAGCGCCTCGGCGCCGAGAAGTCGGGACTCGTCGACCCCCGCCACGTACCACGGCAGGTCCGAAGCATCTACCTCGGTCTTCGGGGGGAAGCGCGCGCTCACCGTCGTCCGCTCGTGCGGCGCGAGCTTCTTGAGCGTCCACCAGGCCCGCCCGAGCTCGGGGTCGGTCCCGTCCGGTTTCGGGGTGAAGGTGGCGAGGGGCAGGAGCTCGGGAGCGAGCTCTATGAACGCCTCGAGAACGCGCGCCCTCGGCGTGTAGTTCGTCACCTCGGTGCGAACCTCCACCCCGCCCGCCTCGGCGGTGACGGTCACGTCGAAGTTGACGATGTCCATGATCTTGGTGATCACCGGGATGAGATCGGGGACCGGTTTTCCGACGAGCGCGCTCGTCTTCTCGGCGAGCTTCGGAAGGATCTTGAGGATGATCGCGAACTTCTCGGAGGCGAAGTCCCGACGGCTTCGGCGCGAGAGATGGGTCTTGAGATGGCGGGCGGCCGCCTGCAGGGCGAGGGTGAGCTCCCGGTCGATCTCGGGGTCCTCGGCGACCGCCTCTTTCGCCTCGGAAGTGAAGGGGATCTTGGTGGAGGCGACGTGGACGAGCAGAAGGCAGGGCCCGGTCGGAAGTCCCTCGCCGCCGCGCTGGTCGAGGCCGTACCTTCGCCAGTCGAGCTTGGAGACCGCGTTGGTGATCGCGCAGGCGCCCTGCTGGAAGAGCAGCGGGACCCGATTCGCAAATCGGTAGAGCTGGAGCGGCTGGTCGGCGGCAAGTCCGCCGCCGTAGACCAGGCCGACCTCGACGAGGAACGGGAATCCGCCCCGTACCTTCGGGGGCCGGCTCACGGGCGGGGCGAAGAAGTCGGGGCGAACGTCCCCCAGGACGTTGCGCAAACCCCGCTTGATGAGCAGCGAGCCGATCGGTGAGAGCGACTCACTCGAGGGGGCGACGAGGGGGACCGCGTGCAGCGCCGCCAAGAGGCGCTCGAGCTCCTCGCCAGGGAGGTCGTTCGGTTTCTCCTTCCCGGTGAGCCCGGCGTGGGTGAGCACCTCCCTAAGGGCACGGCTGGAGACCCCCGAAAGGTCCCTGGCGATCACCTCGGCGGTCGTCGGGCGCCGCGACGAC
>JAKIWY010000084.1 GCA_022749835.1 Thermoplasmata archaeon
GTCGAACAATGTGGGGTTGACGATCTCGCGGAGCTTGGGGTGAACCTGGCCGGTCGGGCTCCGGCCCACCGAAAGGACCGACTGCACGTGCGGGTCGACCAAGCACTCGCGCAGCACCCCTTGGCCGACCATTCCGGTCGCCCCGAACAGTATGACCTTCATCTTCCGCCGTCGCTCCGGACTGTCCCTACCGACGGGCCGGGTGAGAAACCGCTTTCCATAGACCGCACACGGTTGAAGCCCCGAAGTCAGACACTAGGCACGCCGGTCCAGAGAGCGCCCCAAGCCCGGGACGGGGTGCGCTTTCACGGGGAACCCCAACCAAGCGAGTCTCAGGACGCTCAGGGGGCGGACGGCCTTGGGGGCCTTACGTGCCCATCCCGCTCCGGATTTGGCGAACGAGCGATTCCCCCCGCTCGGTGAGTTGGTAGACCTTGAGGCGCTGCATCCTGCGCCAGACATGGGTCCGTTCGACGCGCACCGCCCCCCCGTCGACGAGCCGCTTCAACGCGTTTGAGACCGAGCCTTGGCTCGCTCCCAGCGCCTCGGCGATCCCCGATTGGGTCAGCGTGGCGGGGACGGTCTCCGTGGGTGCGAACCGCGGCTGCCGGGCGATGTGCAAGAGGATCCGCGCGAAGATCCGAAGGTGCGGGGCGTCGCGGCCGGGGTTCGATGGGACGCCCGCCGGCATCGGCGGCGGGCTCTCGGGGCGGGATCCGCCCGAGCCACCCGGTCCGGACTCCGGGTCAGCCGGTCGGGCCGCGACGGGCACTTCCGCCTCCCAGGGAGCCTCGTGGGCATTCGCACCGGCAACCGGTCCGGGAGGCAGCTGTCGAGGAGGACCCGGGCCGGGACGGGCCGTCGCTGCTCCGACCGTGGCCGGGCGCCATCTCAGCGGGCCATCGTGGCGACGGGCTCGCCCTGCGCGTCGGCCTGCCAGTGAGCGTCGGCGATCTCGGCCACGACGAACCGCCCGAGCTCCTCCTCTCGGGACCGGTATTGGCGGACCGTGAACGCGACCTTGGGGGCGCCGATGAGGAGGAGGGCGATCACGGCGATCCCGGCCGCCCCGACCTCTGCCCAGAGCGGTAGGGAGAGAGCCGAACCCTTCGGCCCAGGCCCGTGGGAGCTCGGACCGAAGCTGACTACGACAGTCTGTGGCCCGCTCCCCGTGACATTGACCGTGCCGCCTGAGGCCGAGCCGCCCGGGGCGCTGGTCGAGTAATAGTACTCACCTTGGGAGACGAGGAACAGGATGGAGGAGCCTCCATCCGACCAACGGGTGAACGACGGCACGCTGTCGATCGTAAGTCCCGAGGAGTTCGCCGTGAGGTTTACCGACCAGTTGGCCCCGCTCCCGAGGCCCGCGGCCCGGAAGGTGAGCGGGAAGAGTCCCGAGCTGGTCGGTTGGAAGGCGACGGAGATTTTCACCGCCGCGCCGTTCACCGAGAGGATTCCCCCCGCGGAGCCGCTCAGGGAATATCCATTGACCGCACCCACCAGGTAGCCGTACGACCCACTGAACATGCGGAAGGTCAACTCGGCGGAAACGGAGCTGTTGACCGTGCCGCCGAGATCGACCGACCAGTTCGTTCCCAGGGCCAAACCGGTCTCGGCAAACGTCACCGTGTAGCTCGAGGAGTTGGTGAGGGTTCCGAACACGGTCAGGACGGTGACGTTCGAGCCGTTCACGGTCACGGTTCCGCTGGGGGGATTCGCCGGGAATCCGTCCGCGCCCCACGGTAGAAAAGCGCCGGACGAATCGACGGAGCCGACGGCATAGTGGAAACTCCCGTTGGGATGGAGCATGGCCACCGTGGACGACGTGGGGAAGATGCCGGTACCCGGCGCCCGATCCGTAAGGTCGACGGCCCAGACGATCCCGGAGGGCAGGCCCGACTGGCGGAACGTGACGTTGTAGAACCCGGATAGGAGCGTGAAGACCACCAGGACGCTGAGGTTCGACCCGTCGACGCTCAGGTTTCCCGACGCCGGGCTCGCCGTCTGACCGTAGGCGGACCACACCCGGTACGAGTAGGATCCGTTGGGTTCCGAGAACCCCAGCGTGCTCGGAGACCGCGTTGTCACGTTGTACCCAGGGAAGCCGATCGGAGTCTGGTTGGCATTGAAAATCGTGAGATTGAACCCCGCGAACGGGGGCCCGGGGAAGAGCCCGATCTCCCCAAACGTCACCGAGTACAACGCACCGGCGGTGAATACCAACGAGACGTTCCGGCCCGACCCGTTCACCGGCACCAATCCCTGCCCCCAGTTCGGATGGTACCCGTAGGCCACTCCCACGGTGTAATGGTACGAGCCGTTCGGAAGGTCGAAGACGATGGTACTGGTGTTGGAAGCCATCACCCGGGAGTACGGTCCGACGGCAGGGAGCGTAACGGTCCAGTTCGTCCCCGAGGGAAGGCCGGTCTCCAAGAAGACCACGGTGAAGTTCGCAGCGTCATTCGCCCGCACGGAGCCAGCTGGTGCCGCCTTGAGGTGGGTCTGGGTCGATTGGTCCGGAGTCCCGGGGGTGTGGCTCTGAGCGACCGGAGCGATCGCCAGCAGAAGGAGGGCTCCCATCCAAAGTGGAAGGGCAAGGGAGCCTTCCGTTCCGCGCCCGCGTCGAGCGGTGCATCGGACCCAGATGGCCGCGGTTCGATCTTGACGTCGGGCTAGGGATGGTCGCCGCCCCGGCGGCGAAAGAGACGCCGGGCCAAAGCGGGCCGAAGAAGGGGAACGATTCACGGTCATCGGAGGAGCAGAGGGGCGTTCTGGCGTTTGAATCCGAGCCGTGTTTACACGGAATGCGCATCCGCTCCGACCTCGGGAGGCCGAGATCTCGAGGTAGGAAGGGACGACCGAACTAGGACGAGCCGAAGGGGAGGTTATTGGCAGGGAGGGACTCCTGAGAACGGTCCATGGCCGGAATCCCCCCGGGGTCTGTCGCTGCGGTCCTCTCGATCCTCCGCTCGAGCGCCGGGCCGGTGCGCCGGCGCAAGCTCCTTGCGGAGCTGGAAACGCAGGGCCACCGGATCTCGCTGGCCGGGCTCAACAGGATCCTCCAGCATTGCCAAGAGATGCAGCTCACCTCCGAGGGTCCGGACGGGGTTCGCTCAAGGACCCCGCCGGCAGGACCCGGCCTCGGCTCCTGACCCCCTTCGCATCGTCGGCGGTGACTTCGATGGTCCGACATCGCGCACCTGAGTGATCTTGTTGCGGGACGAGCCGAAACGATGCTCGAACGGCTTCAAGGGGACTTGGCTCGCCGGTCTTCGACCCTCGTCGGGCCGTCCCGATCCAGAGATTTCTAGCCCGCCCGAGGGCGGAGAAATGCCACACGGCTCGCTTGGGTGGCGGTCATGCGGTACGGCGAAATGAAACCGATCCGGCGGGAACTGAGGACGAGTCGGTCCCCCCGAACCGCCACGCGATCCCACGGAAACGATTCCGACCGAAGTCCGTAGTCGACCACGACCCCTCCGCCGAACACGCCGAGGCGCGGAAGGGGGGCCGGGACCAGGTTCCCCCACAGGAGGCCCGGCCCGAACGCCGCGGCGACCCCGATCAGATCGAGGATGAGGGTCAACCTCGGAGACACGACCCCGACGCCGGCCCAAGCAAGACCCGTGGTCACCAGGAACACCGCCACCAGTTCGGAGGCGACAAACGTCGTGATGAACCCGGCGAACCAGAGAGCGCGAGATCTCCCCGGAATCCATTCGACCGGGCTGTCGACGGCGCTCACGAGTCGCGTCATGACCCGCGCCGCTTGAGGATGTCGCTCGTGGGTAGGAACCCGATCAGGAAGAAACAGACTCCGGGCCCTGCGCCCCCAACGCCGCGGGGCCGGTGGACCCGGGAGCTCGGGTGTGGCTTCCCGGCCGAGGCACGGAGAGTGAACGAGCGGTCTTTCGCCTCCGTATGACGCCGGAACGGACGGCCGGAGTCATGCTGACGGAATATCAACGACATCGGTTCAAATGCTCAAGGGCCGCTCTCAGTTCCGAGGGTGGAGATGACGGACGACTCCCAAGAGCCTCGGCAAGCGCGAGCCTCAAAATCGCCCGGCGATGGACCCCGAAGCGCCGTCGGCCGGTCGGCGGCGTATCGCCGCCCGCGCGTGAGCCCGGGGGTGCTGGCACTGGGGCCGAGCCTGCTGACCTTTCTGCTGATGGGGGGGTCAGCGGTCTTGGGCATCACCCACGTCATTCCACCGCCCCTCCCCGGATCTGTGGCGCCCCACTTCGCGGCGAGTCCGACGAGTTACACTTCCGGCGCCCGTGCCATGCCGGAAACCTCCAACCTCACGAACGGATGGCAGAACGACAGTGCACTCGGGGGTCATCCTCATCCCGCGGGGGTCGATGGGACGATGACGTTCGACGCGGCCGATGGGTACGTGCTGTGGTTCGGGGTCAGGGCCCTTAACCAGTTCACCGCACGGGGCTACCCCGAAACATGGACCTTCCGGGGGGGTGCGTGGACCAATCTTACCGGAAGCCTGACGAGCTCACCTCCTGCCCTGCAAGGGGTCGGTCTCGCCTACGACGCGGCCGACGGCTATGTGGTGCTGTTCGGCGGATTTGACGTGTCGGTGACGAACGGAACCTATAGCCATCCGTCCGAGACGTGGGAGTACCGCGCGGGCAGCTGGACCAACGTCACCGCAACGGCCGGGAATCCGCCCCCGGGGGAGTTCCATCCCGCGATGACCTACGACGCGGCCGCCCGCTTCGTGCTTCTGGCGGCGTTCGCTCGGTCCCCGAGCGGCAACTCCACGTTCGAAACCTGGTCGTTCTCCGCGGGACAATGGCACGACCTGACCGGCTCCTCGGGTCCCCAGCCGCAGGGCCGGGAGCAATCCGGCCTGGCCTACGACGCGGCGGATTCCGAATCCGTGCTCTTCGGCGGGAACTACGTCCATGAGAACTCCCAGGGCTTCCAGTACAACGACACCTGGGTCTTCCACAACGGGAGTTGGGCGAACGCGTCGCAACCCGGCGCGGCGGCACCCCAGGCCGGCGGCGACCTGTCGATCAGCAGCACGGTGGGCGGCCACGTCGTGCTCTTCGGTGGCTTCGGCGGCTCCGGCTGCTACCAGAGCTTCCGGCCGAGTTGCGGCGTGAATCGGACCTGGGTCTTTTTCGACGGGTACTGGAGCGACCTCTCATCGGTGATTGGCGGCGGTCCCCCCCCGATCCAAACGGACGACCCGATGGCGTGGGACCCTATCGACGGGTATGGCGTGCTCCTGGACGGCAACGCCACCACTTGGCTGCTCCAGTGGAACCTCACGCTGCCGGCGCTATCGCTCACCTCCTCCGCCACCGGAGTGGCCGTGGGCGGGGGCCTACGTTTCACGGTCGCCGAGTTCGGCGGGACCCCACCGTACAACCTGACGCTGTGCCCCGGGTTCGGCGCGTGTTCGAAATTCCCGGCCCTGCCCGCCGCATCCAGCATGTCGTGGAGCGCGAGATTCCCCCTTGCCGGAAACTGGACCGTCTACGGGAGGCTCGTGGATGCGAACGGCTCGACGACCGTCACCGGGGTCGTCATCCGTGCGGCGGGGGTCGGCGGGCCGCTCAATGCGACCCTGGCGGTTCATCCTACTGCGGGCGACACTCCGTTCAACCTCTCCCTCTGGGTGAACGTGACCGGCGGCGCACCACCCTACGAGATTACCGTTGAGTTCGGCGACGGCAGCAACGGTTCGGCGATCTCCCATCTCCGCCTCAGCCACACGTACGCCTGCGGGACTCCGGCCCCTAATACGACCGATTACTGCGAATACTCTCTCTCGGCATACGTGGTCGACTCCATCGGCGAGAGCTGGTCGAGCGCGAGCATCCCGTTGGCCGCCTGCACGAGCGTTCCTCCGACGAGCAACTGCACCGCCCCGGGGCCTCCCCCCTCGGCCCCCCCCGGAGGGGCCGTAGCCCAGCTCCACCTTGCGGACCTGCGCTACGACGGCGGCTACGCGATGCTCGTGCTAGGGGGAGGGATCTCGGCACTGACGTCCCGGCGACGTCGTCGGGAGTCGGCGGAGGAGGCCCGCTCGCTCCTCCGCCAACTTGAAGCGCCCCCTTCGGCTCCCGGCCGCGACGACGGTCCCCGGTAGGGACAGGTCGATCCGGGACCGTGCCGCCCAATCGGAAGGCTCCCGCTCGTCCAGTGTTCGTCGCTCTCGTGGCGGCCCTCTCGCTTCTTGCCGTGTCGACCGCGGGCGGCCGCGAGGTGGGCAGTTCCCCTATTGCGAGGGAGGCTGAGGTAGGATGCGGGACCCCCTACTCTCTTACGGAGGTCCCAACGAGCGGCGCCGCCCCGCTCCTCGTGAGCTTCTCGCTATCGGGACCTGTCTCCAACTCTACCTCCCTCTCCTGGACGTTCGGCGACGGCCAGGAGCTGAACGGGAGCGGACCGGACTTCGCGTTCGCCGCCCACTCCTACACCACGCCGGGCTCCTACAACGCCTCCGTTACGGTGGAACCGACCGCGCCGATCGCGCGTTGCTCCGTCGCCGTACTGGTCCGACCGGGACCTCTGCTCGTCAGCTTCATCGCTTCGGCCTACTCCGGTCCGGCGCCGCTGACGATCCACCTCACCGGGACCGTCTCGGGCGGGACGGGGGACTATCGGTCGGAGTTGTGGTCGTTCGGGGACGGCGGCCAAGGGAGCGGCTTCAACGTCACCTACACCTTCGTCAACCCCGGCACGTTCCGCATCGGCCTGACCGTCGCCGACTCCGCGGGCAACCAGGGGGAGGCGGAGAAGGAGTTCACGATCGGATCGCCGTCGACCGTTCCGTCCCCTGGCGGAGTAGTTCCGGCGGGCCCCGATCTCGCCGGATGGGCGGTGCTCCTCGGCGGCATCGGTTTCGCTTCCGCCGGGATCGGCTACGCCCTCTATACTCGACGCCAGTTGGCGGCTTCGGCGGCCGGCGCCCCTCCGGCTGGTCCGCTCGGTCCCACCCCACCGTCGGCTCCTCCA
>JAKIWY010000085.1 GCA_022749835.1 Thermoplasmata archaeon
GGCGGACCGCCTGGGTGACCCCGTTCTACATGCAGCAGAGCGGTGGGGTCGGCGTCGAGGACGAGGTCGAACGAATCAAGGGGACGATCGACTTCGAGGCGTACCTGCCGTACCGGGGCGACCGGAAGAGCTCGGAGTGGCTCGAGTTCCAGAACCTCTCCGTGGTCGGCGAGAAGTACACAAAGGCGTTCACGATCCGTCCCCAGAAGGGGGAGCTCTGGTCGGGATGCTCCGGGATCGGTCTCGAGCGCTGGCTCACCGCGTTCCTCGCGCAGAAGGGGCTCGACCCGGACGGCTGGCCGCACGGATTCCAGAAGGCGGTAGGAAAGCTCCCCGGCGACGTGAAGTTCCTCTGAGCGCCCGCCGCAGCCGATAAGGGACATCCGTCTTTCTCCGTAGGCGATGGAGCGCCAGCATCGGCTCGACGATTTCGGGCTGGCTCTCGAGGCGCCCGGCCCCGCCAAGCCCTCCCGCACGCAGCTCCCGGCTCTACCGGGAGTCTGGGAGATCGACGACGGGTTCGTGCGCCATCCGCTTCTCACCGACCGCCTGCTGAGGGCCCTACCGTTCCAGCTCGATCTGGCGCGCGGCGGGCTCGACACGGACCTCCTGGTGGTGCTGCCGACCGGTCTTGGCAAGACGGTCATCGCCGCCCTCCTCGCCGCCGAGCTGCTTCGCCGCCATCCGGGAAAGATGCTGTTCCTCGCACCGACCCGGCCGCTCGTGCTCCAGCACGCCGACTCGTTCGCGCGCTGGACGCCGAGCCTTCAGCGGGCGCGTTTCACCGGGACGGTCCGCCACGCCATCCGCGAGGGCTCCTGGGAGAGCTCCGACCTGGTCTTCGCCACCCCCGAGATCGTCGTCAACGACCTGCGCGAGGGCCGCTACGACCTCAAGGAGGTCGCCCTGCTCGTCGTGGACGAGGCGCACCACGCCGTCGGGAAGTACGCCTACGTCGCGATCGCCGAGCGCTTCAAGACCGAACGCGCGAGAGGGAGCCGCCTTCTCGCGATGACCGCCTCCCCCGGCGGCAAGGACGAGCGGATCGAGGAGGTCGTCCGGACGCTCGGTGTCGAGCGGATCGAGGCCCGCAGCCGGGAGGACGAGGGGGTGCGCGAATTCGTCCAACCGGTCGACGTGGAGTACAAGTGGGTCACTCTCCCGCCGGAGTCCCGACGGATCCAGGAGCGGCTCACGACCGCGGCCCATGCCGAGGCCCGCAAGCTCCAGAAGATGGGCTACCTGAGGAAGAAGCCAATCACCTCCCTCTCGGTGAAAGACTTGATCGCGCTGCGTTCGGAGATCTTCGCCCGACCCGGGCCGATGACCCGGAAGTTCGGACCGCTCTACCACCAGCTCATCCTGCTCCACCTGCACCACGCCCAGGAGCGCCTCGAGACCCAGGGGGTCTCGCCGTTCGTCCAGTACCTCGAACGTCTCGAGGCGAAGGAGAAGCCGAGCAAGGGAGACAAGGCCGTCGGGAAGCTGCCGGAGGTGTCGCAGGCCCTCGAGGAGGCCCGGGCGTTCATGGCCCTCGGGAAGACCAGCTCCCACCCGAAGCTCGAGGCGCTCGGCGAGCTCGTGGAGGCGACGCTCGCCCGTCCCTCCGAGCGGCCCGCCAAGGTGCTCGTCTTTGCCCAGTACCGCGACACGATCCAGGGGATCCAGAACGATCTGACGGCCCGCGGCCTCGTGGTCGAGCGGTTCGTCGGTCAGTCGACCAGGGACGCCTCGGACAAGGGAATGAACCAGAAGGAGCAAGCGAAGGTGCTCTCGGGATTCCGCGCCGGGCGTTTTCCCGTCCTCGTGGCGAGCAGCGTCGCCGAGGAGGGTCTCGACGTGCCGGACGTCGACCTCGTGGTGTTCTTCGAGGCGGTGGCGAGCGAGGTCCGCGCCATCCAACGTCGGGGCCGAACGGGTCGCAGTTCGCTCGGAAAGGTCGTGGTCCTGCTGACCCAGGAGACCCGGGACGTCGGGTACCAGAAGGCGGAGGCCCGTCGGGAGACGGCGATGAAGCGGATCGTCCGGAGGCTCTCGGCGGACGCCCGCCGTCGGGGGAAGGAGACCGAGAACCAACCGCCGCCGGCGGCCTAGGCCCCGAGCCGGGCGGACCGTGAGGTCGCATCGCGTCTCCCGGTTCTCGTCCCCCTCGCCCGGTCACTCGGGCTTAATACCGCACACCGACTAGACCGGCTCGGGGATCGCCGTGGACCTTTTCTCGATGCTCACGAGCGAGCTCGGGCTGGTGCTGTTCACGGTCATCTCGGTCGCCCTGCTCCTCTACCTCGGCTACTCGATGATCCACCCGGAGCGGTTCTGAGCGGAGCGGGGAAGTGAGCGCAAACGACGGTGCTCGGCCGCGGCCAGACCGGAAGGCAGAGTGCACCTTCGCCCCCTCCTCCCCCCGCCATCCCGCCAGCTCCCGTTCCTCCGGCGACCCATCTCTCGGGAGCCGATAGGCGATGTACCGCCATCTCCTGATCCCGGTCACCGAGCCCTCCGAGGTCGAGCCGCTGATCCGCTTCGGGGCGGCGCTGCTCGACGCCGACGGGGAGATCCGCGTGCTCCACGTCATCCCGTCGACGACCCTTCCCGAGGTGACCCGCCAGTGGCGGGAGTCGGTCAATCTGGTCGTTCCGGCGCACGAGGCCGGTGCGGCGCTCGACGTCCGGGTCGACCCCGAGGTCCGGGCGGCGGCGGACGTCGCCGGAGAGATCCTGGAGAGCGCGGAGAGCCACAGCGTCGACGCGATCCTCATGACGCTGCGCGGGAGCCGCCGGAGCCACAATCCGTTCGTCGGCCACACCGCGAGCGCGATCCTCCACCACGCCCGGCCCGACGTGGTGATCGTGAACCGCCTCGCCCTCGCCGGCGAGAAGTTCCCCCGGATCCTCCTGCCGACATTCTCCGCCAGCGCCCCCCCGAAAGCGATGCGGATCGCCGAGGAGATCGCGGTCGCCCACCAGGGCCTGCCGATCGTCACGCTGGCGATGGGGGGCCACGAAGGCCCAGAAGACGAGGAGGAGCGACCGACGCGCTCGCCGCGCGGGCTCCCGCTGTTCCACCGGCACTCGACGATCTCGAAAGCGCTGCTCGGCCGCCGGCGACGCTACCCCGACATCATCCTCCAGCAGGCCGCCCGGGAGCGTTTCGGGCTTCTACTGGTCGGGGAGGAGCCGGTGCACACCGAGGGACCGTTGCTCACCCGACGGTTCATCGAGGAGATGTTCCGCAACGCTCCGTGTCCGGTCGTGGCGGTCCGGGGTTAGGGAGCCTCCCCATGGCCGAGCTCTGGTTCGTCGGAGCCGGGCTCGCCGACGAGCGCGACATCTCCCGACGGGGCCGGGAAGCTCTCGAGCGCTGCGACGTCGTCTTCGCCGAGGAGTATACCGCGGTGCTCGCCCCCGGCAGCGTCGAGCGCCTCGCCCAGGAGCTCCGGCGACCGATCACGCGGATCGACCGGACGAGCCTCGAGTCCGGCCGCCCGATCATGGAGGCGCTCGCCGAGGGCCGGCGGGTGGGGCTGCTCGTCGTCGGAGACCCGTTCGCCGCCACGACCCACGTGGCGTTGCGCGTGGACGCAGAGAAGGCCGGTCACACCTGGCGATACGTCCCGAACGCGAGCGTCCTGAGCGCCGCGGCGAGCTTCCTAGGTCTCATGCACTACCGGTTCGGTCGGACCGTCTCGCTCCCGTTCCCGGAGCCCGGGTTCGCCCCCGCCTCCCCGGTCGAGTTCGTCAGGAAGAACCGCGCCGAGGGCCTCCACTCGCTCGTGCTGCTTGACCTTCGGCCCCTCGAGGGAAGGTTCCTTCGGGCCCACGAGGCGATCGCGATACTCAAGGAACGCGACGCGGCGCGCTCCCTGTTCGTCGACACGCTTGAGATGGGGGTGGTCGCCCGCGTCGGCGCCGACGACGCCGCCGCCTGGTGGAGGCCGCTCGCTGTCCTAGAACGAATCGACTTCGGGGCACCGCTGCACTGTCTGGTCGTCCCGGCCCCCGAACTTCACTTCGAGGAGCAGGCGGCTATCGAGTGCTTCCGGGTCCGCTGAGGCGCCTTCGCCCCCTGAGGAAAAGAGGAGGAGCGGGCCTACGGCTCCCGCTCACCGAAGTCGGTGACGCCGGCCGCGGCGAAGAGCGCTGCCATGCTCTCGTGGTAGGCCGAAGGCGGGGAGCGAAGGGTCGCGCCGAGGAGCGCGGAGAGGGACCGGCCGAACTCCCGCTCGGTGTCCGTGAACTGCCAGTCGTGGGCGCGTTCTTTCTCGAGGACCACGAGAAGGCCGTAGGCGAGGCCGCGTGCCTTTCCCTCCCGGGGGAGCGCCTCCAGGATCAGCTTCTCCGCGGCCCGGTCCCCTTGGCCACGGTAGAGCCGGGCCACCTGGTCGACGAACTGCGCCTCCGCGCTCAGCGAACGGTACCGCGGGAGCTCGGCGAGCACCGCCTCCTCCCGTCCGGCGCGCGCGGCCCGCGCGAGAAGCTCGGAGACTCGCCCGGGGGACGCTCTCGCCTCCCGGACCAGGCGCTGCGCCTTCTCAGGGTCCGGAACGATCGCCTCGACGATCAGCTCGGCGTGGTCGTGCCAGAGCTTCTCGAGTGCCCGGCTGGCCTTCACCTCGTCCAGCTCGAACAGGCCGTCGACGACGGGCAGGACCTTGGCCAGAGCAATGCGCTCTTCGGGGCTCGGCTTGAGCGCCTCGATGAACGAGGGGATGTCGGCCCCGTAGCAGTGGCCCGCGGCGACGAAGAGCGGCTCGCGACTCTGTGCGATCCGGGGGGCGACCTCGCCCTTGTAGGCGTCGAGGAGCTCCGAGTCGGAGACCTTTCCGAACAGGTAGCGCTTGCGAAGTCCCCGCGGAAGCTCGGGGAGCCGGCGGTGGATGCACTCCTCTCCCCCGTGGCAGTCGACGTTGAGGGAGGCGTCGATCGTGAAGGTGCGCTCGGGCTTCGGTACCGCGATCCCCTGCGAGAGCGCCCCCAGGAGCTGCCGGTCGCTCTTGGCGCAACGTCGGCAGACCCGGATCGTCGTGCCCGCCCCCTCCCAGTCGATCGAGAGGTACGGGTTCGGCTCCTCCCGGGCGAGATGGGGGCAATCGTAGCGGCGCCCGCCGTCGCGGGCCTCGAGCCGGTAGGGTAGGCCGGCGATCTGGGCGGTGAGGAACTCGGCGGGCGGCCTAGGGTCCTTGCCCGTGCAATAGAGGGCGTTCGGGGCGGCGAAGAAGTGGAAGCCCTTGCGGGCCCAGCGTAGGTAGCCCAAGACGAGCCGCTTTGGGTCGTCCGACTGCTGGACGGCGATCTGCTCCTCCTTGGACGCCTTTCCGAGGGGAGCGAAGGAGAGGTCGCCGCCCGGGTACGGTGCGACGAGGATTCCGGGGAGCTTCTCGTCCAGGTAGAACTTGAGGAGCCCGGCGTAGGCTCGGGGGATCGGGTCACCGCGGCGGCTCAGGCGTTCCAGGCGGTCCTCGTCGTCCCGCGCGGCGCGAACCTCCTCGAGGTCCTTGCGCAATCGGTCGAAGCGGTCCGTCGGGCAGCCCGCCGAGAGCTTGGGGAGGAGCGAGTCGACCGACTCCCGCAGGCGCGCCGCCCGCTTGAGGAGCTCCCCTTCCCGGCCCCCGGAAGCCCGCCGTGCCCGCATCGCCTGACCGAAGAGGTCGAGCGGCGCACGGTTCTAACCTTTGGGCCTCCCGCGAGGGGGGGCCGTCAGCGCCGGCACGCCGCGATGAAATGGCGGAAGATCTCCCGTCCGCCCTCGGTGTGCTCGACCTCGGGGTGGAACTGGACCCCCCAGATCGGGCGTTTAGGGTCGGCCATCGCCTGCACAGGGCACGAGGCGGAGTGCGCGAGCCCCTTCCAACCCGGCGGAAGTCGGACGACAGAATCGTTGTGGCTCGCCCAGACATCGAAAGCGGCCGGCAACCCCCGAAATATCGGGTCGTCCTGGGCGTCGACGGTCAGGCGGACGCGTCCGAATTCGGGAGCCCCGGTCTTCGCCACGCTCCCGCCGAAGTGGCGGGCGAGGAACTGGTGGCCGACACAGATGCCGAGCACGGGCACGTCCGACGAATCGATCCACTCCGCCACGCGCCCGAGCGTCGTTTCGCTTCCCTCGAGGCTGAGCGCGCCTCCCGAAAGGACGATCCCATCGGCCCTGATCTCCGAGAAGGCGGTCGTGTTCGGGAGGATCTCGCTCTCGACGTCGAGCTCCTTGAGCACCCGGTACTCCCGGTGGGTCCACTGCCCGCCGTTGTCGATTACTGGGATCCTCACGTCGAGCCGCCCTTCTTGCCTTCGAGCTCGGGGTCCGCCGGGGGGGATGAGGAGGCCCCGCTGGAGCGGCGCAACTCCTCGACCGCCTCGCGCACCGCCGTCAGGTCCGAACGCATCTTGAGCATCTCCTCCTCGAAGACCGTGAAGCCGGTGTTCGAGCGAAGGCGCTGGGAGACGTAGATGCCGATGAAGATCGCCCCGACGAGCGCGACGATCGTGGTGAACACGAGGGCAAAGACGAAGGAGAAGAGCTGGCCGACCGCGGTGATCGGGATGGTGAACAGGTGCGTGATCTCGGCGGCTTCGATGAGGAAGAGGACGATGATCAGTCCGACCCAGAAGACGATGACCCCGGCGAGCCTCATGCGCTGCTCCCGACCGGCACGGTCTCCAGAAGGACGGTCACGGGAAGGCTGCCGAGGGGAGTCGGCGAGGTGATCGGCGGCTCGCCCGCGAAGAGCGAGGCGACGCTGAGCAGGCCCGAGCTCACGTCGACCTCGTAGACCCCGACCGATTCGACGCTCGCCCCGCTCGAGTCGACGTAGACCGCCGTGACCCGGAAGGCGACCGGGTTCGCGGTCGTCGGCACGCCGAGGCTCAGCACGCCGAGCTCGGTGGTGGTGTTCGTCCAGCTCATCCCGGCATCGCTCGCCGGCGCCGGCCAGCTCA
>JAKIWY010000086.1 GCA_022749835.1 Thermoplasmata archaeon
CAGCCCGGGACGAGCTTCAACGACGGAGCCGGGCCGCTCTTCTGCGACAGTCCCCCCCCGGGATGAGGGGCTCCCGCAGGTCGGGCCGGCCCGTTTCCGGCGAGCAGCGAGAGGCGAGCGGCGTCGAGGAGATGGCCGGGGCTCCGTCCCCCGGCCGCTGCCGAGGGTGCCCCCGGCCCTGCCGGCGGGTGGGCGAGCGACCCGGGCATCGGGGTGCCGACGAGGAGGAGAGACAGGGCGATCAGGGTGACGCACGAACGCATCGTCCCCCGGATGGCGGGTCGCCGATCGTTGACGGGCTTGTTCATGGACCGGTTCCCGCTAGGCGGGGCTCGCTTTACTCTCTTCGCCTTGCCCGCTGAGGGACCGGGCGGCTCCGCAGGCCGGGGAGATGGGCGGCGCGACTTCGTCTCGGAGCGCACGGATTCCGACGCTGGGCGGTCGAGACACGCTACCGGGAGGCCCTCTACCGCCGGCGTGGGCCGAGCGCCTCCTGAGTCCGCGACGCGCCGAAAGGGGCGAACCGCTCCACGGGGCCGCTACCAGTCCACGCCCATCGCTTCCGCCAGGAACCGGTTGAGCGGGTCGAGGCCCTTGCAGGCGGCCAGGAATACGCTCCCGAACTTGGGTCCGGTCACTTCGGAGTCCTTGAACGCCCGGCGGGCGTAGAAATCCTTTCTTTTCAAGTCCTCGGCCATCGGGTGGTCCTTGTCGAACCCGGCGGGAACCCGGGCATAGGAGTCGCCCTCGACCTCGATGCCATGGCGGCGCAGCTTCGCCCATTCGGCGGAGCGGGAGACGATCGCTTGCCGAATCCGCGTCGCCGCAGGGGCCTCGGGCCGCCATACCCCGGAGTAGACCATGCTCTCACCCGGTGCGATGTGGAGGTAGAACCCGGGAAAGTGCTCTCCAGAGCCTTTCGCCCCCTCGTGGGAGAAGTGGATGCCCACCGTCGTTCGGTAAGGACTCTTGTCCTTGGAGAAGCGGGTGTCCCTGTAAATCCGGCCGAGGGAACCTCCGAACGCTCGTGCGTCCGCGACCAGGTGATGGCTTACGCGCTCGAGCGGCGCTCCCATCGCCTCGATGAACCGGACGGCCGGGGCTTGGACCGACGATTCGTATCGTGCCTTGTTCTTCAGAAACCAGTCGCGCCGGTTGTTCCGGGAGAGTTCTCTCAGGAAGGTGAAAAGGTCGGGACCGAAATACGGCTCGCTAAGGGCGGGCTTGGCCATTCTCGGGCACCTCTGGGCGACTCCAGAGCCCGCCGCCTTAAGAGAGCGTGGCCGGGCATCCTTCGCCAAGTGTTCGGCCCGGTGCACGGATGAGGGGGCCGCGGGTCATCCGCCCCGATGGCGGGGATGCCGAGCCAGGACGCGCGGCGAGGGGGAGGGCCGGTTCACGTTCTATCGTATTCGAGATCGTAGGAGTGTCGCCCTTCTACGACCTCGATCGACATCTGTCCGGTCAGGCCGACGAGACCATCCGTCCCGGAGTCGGGAACGACGATGACGGTGAGCTTGGCCTCCCCTCGCGTCAGGACGCCGGAATGTTGCAATATGAAGGTGCCGCGGTGCCCGTCGAGGGAGCCGGTGACCTGCTCGATGGCGACGTACCCCGCCGAGCCATCGACCGCCGACGTGGCGGAGAGCATCTCCCCCCGACTGATCGCCTCGAGTCCGCCGTGGAACTGCTTGGAGAGTGCGACGCGGGCGAGCGCGGCGTCCGCTTCGCGGTCGCCGAGCGACTGGGGCTCGAATCGGACCTCGAAGGTCCCTTTCGCATGCTGCGTCATCGATTCCGCCTCCATCCGGCCCGGGGATTAACTTCTGCCCCAGACGGTCAAGACCCCACCGAGCGGCGGTTCACCCCGGGCCGTTTTGTTTCCACGCACCCCCGGCCGGCCGGAATTCGAGAGACGACTGGGCCGTCAGAGGCACCGCTCTCCTCGAGGAATCGACCCCTCCCGAGCGGAGCAAGGCCGGGGGAGAGTGGTAACCGGGGGAAACGGTTGGATAGGGCCCCCCGCTTTCACGGGAGGGCGCGCACGTGCTACTACGTCTCGAGGACGGAGACCAGGTTGTACCCGTTCCCCAGCGTGCCCATGTTGAGGTAGCCGGTCGCCGTGCCCGTGTAGGTCGAGAGCTCCTCGACGATGTCGCCGCCGACGTACGTAGCGATCGCGTACTTGTCCGCGCTGTTCGTGACCGCGGTGATGTTGAAGCTGACGACGGAGCTACCGGAGAACGAGCTCGACGCGGTCGAGAAGGAGGAGTTGTACCACGGACAGTACGTCGCGTTGTAGCAGTACGAGTAGTTCTGGACGAACTTGTAGGCGTAGAGGTTGTATCCCGGATACGACACCGGATTGGTGATCTGTCCGGTCGTCAAGTCGACGAGCCATGCGCCCACGATGACCTGGGTGATCGCGTCCGCGTAGCAGTCCGTGTAGCCGTAGCCGGCGGTCGCGTTGTACACCGGATTCGGGCACAGGCCGCTGTAGGAGAGCGTGTAGTTTCCCATCGCGGTGATGTTCCACGTCACGTTGAAGGTGATGGTATTGGCCCGTCCGAACGGAACCTTTACGGGAATGCTGACCTGGACCGCGTCCTGCACGAGGGCCGTGCTCTGGGCGACGGCTTTGCCGAGGGAACCCTTGCACGTCGTGGCCTTGGCGGCACCGGTCCAGTGGCCGATTCCGGTATGGGCGCTGAACGTCGCCGGCTTCGCGACCTCCTTGCCGCATCCCATCAGTTCGATAATGTCGTTGTACGGCGTGATGAGCGTCCCCTTGTAGGGCGCCTTGTAGGTGATCAGGAACGACGCCGACGACCCGGAGGCGGCCGGCGTGACCATGATAAGGCACGCCAACACTGCCCCGACGACGCCGACCCATCGTCCGCTCGCCACGGCCCATCCCGCTCCCTTCCCACGTTGCATGTCCATTGTTCTCTCCGACCCACCGCTCCAAGAAGCGGTTGGAGGGGTTCGGAGCGACCCTCTGTATTTATCGTCACCAGTTATACGACCGCCTCCGAACCCGCTCCTCCCCCTCCCGGGGTGACGGGGGAAACCACGCCGAAATAACCTGCCGCCGTCCCCTCAGGTTCGGGCCTTGCGGGCGGGCCGGACGACTAGGACCGCGCACGGCGATTCGTGGATCAGCTGCTCGGAGACCGAACGGAGGACGATCCGGGATCCCCTCGAGAGGCCCCGTGACCCGACCACCAGAAGGTCCTGGGGGTTTCGCGACACGTACTCCAGTATCGCCTCCGCTACCGGGCCCCTGAGGGAGACCGACTCGACCGCTTCGACCCCCCGGGCTTTGGCCTCACGGGTCAGCTCTTCGATCTGCGTCAGTAGGCTCTTTCCCTCCTCGCTCTTCGGCACCAGGCTGTCGAGGTACGCCTCGTCGCTCCCGACCTTCGTGGAGAGGACTGTCGCGAGGGTCACGCGGGCGTGGAACTTCTCGGCGACCTCGATCGCCGCCCGGCCGGCGCGGCCGGACTGGCTCGAGCCGTCGAGGGCGACCAGGATTCGGCTGAACACTTTCGGCCGCACCGAGCGCCCTTCGGGCGCGGCGCGTCGGCTCCCGAATCACGCCGTCCCGATAACCCGTTCCCCTCCGACTTGCGCCCTGGAACTCGCGGTTGCCATCTGGTTGACATCCGTCCACTATCGAACTCATGCGACTCCCACCGGCCTCGCGAGCTCCCGCACCTTGCCGAGGGCGGTTCCCGGTTCCTTGGGTGGTGCTCCCCCCCCTTGGGCCGGCCTCGCCCGCCTCTCCACACGAGGGCCTTCCCGCATTCAGGCGGCCGGCTTCCTAAGCGCCTCTCGATCGCGGCCAACGCTCTGCGGACTCGCCTACCCACGACTCAAGTCGTGGGTTCTCGCCCGCCGCCATTCTGTCAAGGGGAAGAACTCCCCGTTTCGGGGAGGCGCGGGAGGTGCCTAGTCCGTCCCGCGAGTGGGGGGGCAGGAGGGAAGATCTGGGCTAGCCCGCCGCCGTGCTCGGCTCAAGTTCGTCGCGGGCGCTGCATTGGGCGCACCAACTGCGGCGTTCGCTGACGAGGCCGTGGACGACGCAGTCCGGACACATCTGCCCCCGGCAGTTCGTACACGCCTGCCAGGGCTCGGGTCGGAGCAGCGGTCGGAAGCAATTCGCACATTGCAGCGAGCCCGACGTCGGGGCCGTACGGCGGGCCGTCGGGGCAGGGCGAGGGCTCCCTGGAACGGGCGCGGCGCGAAGTTCGGGCGGGAGCATCGCAATCGCCTCCAACTGAAGGCGGTCGCCGGGAGCGACCGGGAACCCGAAGCTCATCGGGGTCTCCCAGAGGTCTGCCTCTCCCGGGTCGATAACCGGCGAGAGTTCCCGGAGTTCCTCTGCCCGGAATGGACCCGGCGGAGCCGCGAGCACGGTGGCCGGTCGCGGAGAGTCGGTCGCGGGAGACGGGACGGGAGCCCCCCACGGCTCCTCGAGGTCCTCCTCCTCAATCTCGGCCGCGCGCGCCGTCGCAAGACTGCTCCAGACACGGTCTCCCGGGCCAAAATCGAGCAGGAACACCGAAGCCGCGGGCGACGCCGGAACCGGGCGAACCGATCCCGTGCCCGTGGGTCGGGGCACTCTCGCCACCTCGACCGCGACACGGGCAGGGGGGGAGGGGGCGGGCTTGAGTCGGTTGTCGCTTCGGAGGCGTGGAAAGCCACGATCCCAAGCCACCAGGTGACCGGGGATGTGTTTGGGGAAGAGTAGCCCGGCGATCGCCATCCCGGCGAGGAGGAAGAGGACGACCTCGGGGTACGGCCCGAGAGGGGTCCGGGGTTGGGAGAACAGGTACGCCCCGGCGGAGAGCGACACGGCCGCGAAGGCGAAAAGAGCCGCGGAATGGGAGTGCACGGCCCGCGTGATGGAGGCGAGCATCGGAAGGCCGAACCGGCGATAGTTCGTCTCCGAAGCCATGGCCAACCGCTCGATGATTCGATTCGTCGTAGAGATGAATCTATCCTTGGGGCGGAAGGCGGGGGACCGGGGGCACGCGCGCTCGTGACCCCGCGTCGGTTCGGCCCCTGTGGGCCGCAAGAGATCGAGGCACGCCGTCGGGATCGCCCCCCTCGGCTCGGACGGTCGGCGCAGGCTGCACTGGCTCCCCGGAGATGGTCGCCATCTCGTTCCGGAAGGCGGGCGGCATCGAAGGCAGAGGTTCATCCCCTGCCATGTTCCTTCGAATCTACGTGGCGCGCGAAGCCACCCCCCGATCTCCCGAGCCCCGGCGGGGCCCCGATCCCAAGTCTCCCGGGCTCTTCGGTCGTTTGCGCCTGCCGAATCTCCTCGAGGACCCGAAAGGGGTGGAAGGAACCTTCCCTTCGCGAGAGGAGGTAGCGCTGCCCGGCGTGCCTCTCGAGGAGCTCGGCCCGGTGATCACCGAAGCCCTGACGCGTCAAGGGTACGGGGTTCCCACGTGGGCGGTCCCGTCTCCGGCCCATCCCGCATGGACCCCGGCGGGTAGGGTCGCCTACTGCGCGGCGGAGAGCTCGCTGCGTCTGGACCGGCGCAACGCCCGCATCGCAGACGGATTGGTCATCGCGTCCATCCTCAGCATGGCGGTCGGCCTCTCTTTGGGCGTGCTGTTCCCGACCCTCGCGGCGCACCGGAGTCTCGTCATCCTTTTCTCGGTGCTCGGACCCTGCGTCGCGGCGATCCTCGGCTTCGTGGTCTTCCCCTCGCAGTTCCGAAGCGACCTCGTCGTCGTCCGTCTGGAAGCTCCCGACGGGGTCGAGTGGCCCCCGGCACCGGTCGGCTTCTTCGGGCTCAAGCACGTCGAGTGGCCCCCCATGCCCGCGGTCTCCAAGGTCGTCATCGAGGCCGGGAGCGTTCTCACGGAGAATCTCGCGTCCCGCCTGGCCGCCCCCACGCGGCGGTTCGTCGGCGCCCCGTCATCCCCCCCCGCCGCCTCGGCACCGCGGGCGATCGCCCTCGCCGTGCGCCGGGCGTACTCGGCCCCCTGATTGGGCCGGGGCCCGCGAGCTACCGAAAGGCCGGCGGCCGTCCGAAATCGATATCCCCGGCGCCGCCCCCTCGGGTCCGCGATGCCCGCCCGCCGCCTGACGATCGTTGCGCTCGGCGACTCCACCACCGCCGGCACCCCGGGCTTTCTCTCGCCGGTGGAAGCCCCCCCGGACGGCCGGGGAGATCCGGAGAGCCAGTATTCCCATTGGATCGTGAAGGCACATCCCGAGTGGACCGTACTCAATCGCGGCGTCAATCGCGAACGCTCCGACCAGATCCTGCGCCGGGTAGGTCGCGACGCGCTCGCGCACGCGCCGCAGTACGTCATCGTCCTCGCAGGGATCAACGACGTCTACCAGGGCCGCCCGGCCGAGCAGACGAAAGCGGATCTTCTGGCGATCTACTCCGAGGTCTCACGCGCCGGCCCCCGGCTGGTCGTCGGCTCCGTGCTCCCGTACAATCGGATTCCCCCCCGCCAGGTGGAAGCTCTCCGGGACCTCAACGCCTGGATCCGTGAGACGGCGGTCGGCCAGGGTCTCCTTTGGTGCGATTCGGGCTCGAGCGCCGCCGATCCCGTGGACCCGATGAGACTGGCTGGCTCTCCGGACGGCCTGCACCCCGACGTCGCCGGATACCGTCGGATGGGCGAGGCGTTCGCTCAGGTGATCGAGCGGGCCGAGCGGGCCTGAGCCGATCCACGAGAACGGATCCGCGGGCCGCCTTGGGTTACGACGGAACCCTGATCGGCCGGAGCCTCGAGCCGACGAACGCTCCTCCTCGGGCGGAGACGCCGAGGGGGCTACGGACGATCCGCGGCGCTACGCGTCGGTGGAGATCCACAGGATGTTGCCGTCCGGGTCCTTGAACCGACCCATCTTGCCCCACGGACGCTCCACCGGC
>JAKIWY010000087.1 GCA_022749835.1 Thermoplasmata archaeon
ATGCCGATCTCGGGGTCGTACTTCATGCCGGCAAAGTCCGTGTAGTCGGAGATCCCGAAAGAGAAGTTTCCCTGGCGGTCGATCGACGCGGGGTCGAGCTGCCGGTCCCGGGCGTCGAGCGCTCGTTCTACGAAGTCGAGCGCGGCGGCGCCGCGCAGCGTCACCTTCGCCCCGATCTCCTGGCCCTCCCGGATGCCGAAGTCGCGGTTCGTCGCGCGGGAGCGCGTCGCGACCGGCTTCTGCCGGGTGACCATCGTGAGGACCTTCTCGGCCTTCGTGCGCGCCTCGCCGGACTCTCCGACGCCCGAGTTCACGACGACCTTGATGAGGCGGACCGCGTGGTACGGGTTGACCGCGGGCGCGGCGGCCGGCGGTTTCCCCTGGGCGCTCGCGGGGGCGCTCATCGGTCGACCGCCTCGGGGAGCGTGATCTGGGGCGCGGCGTCCCCGACGATGAAGACGTACTCCTTGATCGTGGAGAACCCCTCCTTGAAATGGACAAGGTTCGGGGAGGAGGAGTTGCGCACCTCGACGTGGTCGACGCGCGCGATCTCCCCCACATGCGTGCCCCCCGAGACGTAGGCGAGCTGTCCCGGCGCGAGGGCGAGGTGGCCGATGACCTTCTGCGTGGGGAGCTCGAGCTTCACAGAGTCCCCGACCCGCCAGGCGGAGTCGGGCGCGACCAGGAGGTTGCGGCCGTCGTGGAGCGTGACCTCGACCTTTCCCCCGGTGACGGCGTGCTTGAACCGGACGCGGCCGAGCTTGATCGACGCCTCGCGCTCGGGGATCGATTGGAGCGAAAGGCGACCCAGCTTGTCCTTGAGGATGCGGAAGTGCTCGTTGAGCGGCGCTCCGAAGGAGATCGTGTCCATGAGGCCCAAGCCCCTCGAGAGGTCGCGGGTGACCTTGCCGTCGACCTTCACCTTGCCGTCCTTGAGCAGGATACGCGCCTCGCGCGCGCTCTTGGCGAGCTTTCGGATGTCGCGGAGCACGAGAAGCAGCGGGATTGACTGGTCCTGGGCGTGCGGACCGGGGGCCGGCCGCTTGACCCACTTGGTCCCCTTCCGGGGGATCATCCAGCTGCGCGGTGCCGCCCGACGCTTCAGGCGGAACGTCATGCGCCCTCCGACGGCTTCGCCTTGCGCTTGGGCGCCTTGGGAGCGACCGGCGCTTCCGCGCTCCCGGTCTTCGGCGTGGCGGGGGCGGCCGGGGCGCTCTCCGCCAGATCCTCGGCGGCGGTCGGTGGTCCCGACTCCTCCTCCTCGCTCTCGGCGGGGCCGGCCTCGGCTTCGGCGACGTTGAGCACGCGGCGTCGCCAGGCGTCCGAGAGGTTCAGGCGCGTGAGCACGAGGTGGCTCGGCTTGATGGGGAGCGCCTTGAGCTTCTGGTCGGCCGTCTTTCCCGTGACGTTGTCGAGCGTCAGCGAGTAGGTCCGGCGGTCGATCTTCGCCACCCGCTCCTCGCGGCCCGAGTAGCTTCCGGAGAGGACCCTCACCGTGTCGCCCTTTCGGACGGGAAGCTGGCGGCGGCCGTAGCGCGCCCTGAGCTCACGCGAGAGCGGCAGGGTCATGCGGCGGCGGCGCTCGAAGGAGTCCGCGGTGAACACCGCCTTTCGCTGGCGGCGGGGCTGGCGAGAGAGAGTTCCCATCGACCGTCCCCCTAGACGATGATCGAGGACGCCGCGGCAATCCTCGGCCACCGTTCCGCTGCTTCCTTCGCCACCGGCCCCTTGATCTGGGAGCCCTTGATCTCGCCGGTCTCCGTGGTGATCACGGCGGCGTTGTCCTCGAACTGAAGCCGAGTCCCGTCGGCGCGCCGGATCGGGGAGCGGGAGCGCACGATCACCGCATGCAGCACCTGCCGGCGCATCTCGGGCGTCCCCTTCTTCACGGAGACGATCACGAGGTCGGCGATGCCGGCCCTCGGGTAGCGGCGGTGCGTGCCGTGCCAGTTGCGCACAGCGATGATCTCGACGATCTTGGCCCCGGTGTTGTCGACGCAGTCGAGCCGCGCTCCTTTCGGAAGCGCGCGGCCGCGCCGGCCGGCGAGGCCCTTCATCCCTTCTCCTCGGCGGGGGCGACCGACTCCTTCGGGAGGACGGGTTCTTCGCCGCGGACCTTCTGGTGGGCCAACCCCAAGTCCTGGACGATGCAGAAGGCGACGACCTTCGAGAGCGGCCGGGTCTCGGCGATCTTCACCCGGTGGCCGACCGGGATGTGAAGACACGGCGGGGAGTGGGCGAGATAGCGCCGGCGGCGCTTCTCGTAGCGCTCGAACTTCGGCACGAAGTGAAGCAGCGTGCGCTCGACGACCGCCGTGCGTTGCATGGCGGTCGACACGACCGTCGCCTCGATGACCTGGCCGCGCAACGACAAGCGCCCGTGGAACGGGCAGTGCCGGTCGTCGCAGCTCTCCTTCGGGGCCCGCACGTCGAGACCGATGTCCCGGCCGCGCCGCGATGCCGGGGTACGAGCGGGAGTCATCGTGCCTACCTTCGACCGCCGCTCAAAATGCGCTTGGTGCGGTCTTCGGGGCGGACGCGTAGGTTCTCACCTATTAACGGTAACTCTCGGCCGCCGACGTAGATGGTTCCGAGAAGGCCGGCCTTCGGCACCCGGCGAAGCCGCCGCTTTCCCTCGGGGCGGATGTAGAACAGGTTGAGGCTCTCGTCCACGATCGTTCCCTCGAGCGGGAGCTTCGCGAGTCCCGGGGACTCCCGGATGACGACCGGGCTTCCCAGGATCTCGCCGGCGAGCGCGAGGCGCTCTTCCCGGGGATTGGTCCGCACGGTGTTGCCGGGGGAGGGGGCGTCCATCGATCGCTTCCTTACGACGAGCGCGCGGCCGCAAGCGCGTTGGAGCGTTCGGAAAGTACGGTGAGCGCCCGCGCGACGTTCGTGCGCAGCGCGCGCATCCGTCCGGGGCTCGGCGGAGCGCCACCCATGGCGGCGATGCCGCGTTCCCTCAGGAGGTCGTTCTCGATCTCGGCGATCCGGCGCCGCAGGTCCTCCTCGCTGAGCGCGCGAAGGTCCTTCATGCGAAGAAGCGTCAATTCGGGCCCCCGACCGGACCGCCGGCGATATCGGGAAGCTCCGGGACGACCGCGGCCTCGCCCTCGGGAAGCGGAGGCAGAACGCTCGGGATCACCTTGACGCGCTCTTCGACGCCCTTAACCCGGATCTCGTCGGGGAGCTTGGCGGTCGGCTTCATGATCCAGACGTTGACGCCGATGACGCCGGGCTTGAGCCTCGCCTGGTAGAACCCCTTGGCGATCCACAGGTGGACCGCCTCGCCGCAGTACTTGATCGTGCCGGCCTTGAACCGCTCGGTCCGGTGCCGCTCGCCGGTGAGCTTTCCCGAGAGGATGACCTGGCAGCCGCGGGCGCCCGACTCCATGATCCGTCGGACCGTGGAGTGGCCGGCGCGGCGGAAATGCCAGCCGCGCTCGAGCGTCGCCGCGAGCTTCTCGGCCATGAGCTGCGCGTTGAGCGACGGCTGGCGCTCCTCCTGGACCTCGATCTGGGGGTTGTCGAGCTGAAAGCGGCTCTGGATGTCCTGGGTGAGCTGCTTGATGAGCTCCCCGCGCCGGCCGATGAGGATCCCCGGCCGCTCGCAGATCAGCGTGACGCGCGTGCCCATCGGGGTCCGCTGGATGTCGAGGCCCCCGAAGCCGGCGCGGGCGCTCTCCCGCACGAGATAGTCCTTGAGAAGGACACGGCGCATCGACTCCTGGATCACCTTGCGCTCGCCGGTCATGCCGCTCCCTCCGAGCGCTCGGCGAGCACGATCTCGACGTTCGTCGTCTGCTCGTTCCAGTTGGTGGAGCGGCCGTGGGCCCTGGGCATTCGCGCCTTGGTGATGCGGCCCCGGGCGCACGAGGCGACCTGGATGTACAGTCCGCCCGTGTCCATGCCGTCGTACTCCGCGTTCGATTCGGCGTTCTGCAAGATCTGGAGCAGCTGCTTGGCGACCTTCTTCGGATACCGACCCGGACCGATCCCCTTCTTGTGGGCGGTCTCCTGGTTGTACCGTCGGAACTTGATGGCGGTCGTCCCTTCGACGACGCCCTCCAGGATCGTGCGCGCGCGCTCGAGGTCCAGGCCGCGGATCGCGTTCAGGACCTCGTAAGTCTTCTTGGGGGAGACCTGGAGCTCCAGGCCGCGGGCCCGGGCGACCGTCTCGCCGGTCTTCGGCTCGTAGGTGTACCCGCGCATCGAACCTTGATCCTCCTTACTTGAGCGGCATGAACTTCGAGGAACGCGTCGCGCCGACGCCCGGGCCCGAGTGCTTCTCGAACCGGCGGGTGAGCGAGAACTCCCCGTAGTAGTGGCCGATCATCTCCGGGCGGACCTCGATCTCCTTGTACTCCTTGCCGTTGTACACGGCGACGCGCCGCCCGACGTGCTCCGGTAACACGAGGACGTCGCGGCAGTGCGTGCGCACCGGCTTGTCCCGGGAGCGCGTGCGCATCGCCTCGAGGAACCGCTGTTGGTCGGCGTTGAAGCCGCGGCGGATCGTCCGACGGGCCCGGGCCGGGAGAAGCTTGGAAAGTTCCTCGAGCGAGAGCTCTTTCAGCTTGGGGAGCGCGAGCCCGCGTAGCGTGAACTCCTTCTTGCGGCGCGTCTCGATCTTCTTCGCCCGACGTGCCTTCGCCATCGCCTAGCCTCCCCGCTGCTGGCGCTTTCGCCGTTGCGAGCGCGAGAACCTTCCGACCTTCGCCCCCGGCCAAGTCCCCGAGGAGACCGTGCTCGGGCGGCCGACGTGCTGGTGGGCCCCGCCGCCGTGCGGGTGGTTGACCGGGTTCATGGCGACGCCGCGGACCTTGAACGGCTGCTTGGCGAGCGTGCGGTACGCCCAGACCTTCTTTCCCGCCTTGATGATCGGGCGCTCGAGGCGACCGCCGCCGGCGACGCTCCCGACCTGGGCGCGGCAGGTGGCGAGCAGCGTCTTCAAGACTCCCGAGGGGAGCTGGATCGTGACTTCTTTTCCGGAGTGCGCGGTGACGAGGGCGCCGGTGCCCGCGGCCCGGACGAGCCGCCCGCCGTCGAAGGGGTTGACCTCGATGTTCGAGATGAGCGTCCCGTCCGGGATGCGCGCGAGCTCGAGGATGCTGCCGCGGTCCGCGTTCCCCTCGTGGAATGAGAGCTTGTCGCCGGTGGCGAGGCCAGCGGTCGCGACGACGCGCACGGTCGACCCGTCCGGAGCCCTGACCTCGGCGACCGGCGAGCTTCGTCCGGGCGCCTGCGCGATATCCGTGACCGTCCCGATGCCGACGATCGAGGCCGCGGGCAGGTAGACGGCACCGTGGTGCCGGTGGCTCGGGGAACGGTAGCGTCCCGTGCCGCTGCCGCGCCGCCGGGAGATGATGCGCTTACCCATCAGAACACCCCGGCACGGCTGCCGATATCCTCGGACGAATAATCCTTCGTGAAGCGGACCGTCGCGATCTTCCCGACGCGCACGATCTTGGTGTTGACCTTCTCGACCTTGCACTGGTAGATCGACTCGATGGCGCCCTTGATCTCGGCGCGGGTCGCCCGGCGGTCGACGACGAATTCGAGCTTGTTCTGCCGCTCCATTTCGTCCATCGACTTCTCCGTCACGTACGCGTGAAGGATGACCCGGTGGCGCAGCGAGGGAGCGGGCGTCATTGGGCGACCTCCTTGAGGCGCTCGCGAAGGCTCGCGAGGGCGGCCTGGGAGAAGATCGTCAGACGGCCCGGGTCGCCGCCGGGGGCCAGGTCCTCGGTCGCAAGCCGCGTGGCGGCGACCACGTCAACGCCCGGGAGATTGCGGAACCCGCGCGCCTTGCCCGGGGCACTCGTGACCAAGAGAAGGCTGCGCGGCTCGCGGCGGTATCGGCCCCGGCGCTTTCCCCGTCCGGCGCGGACGTGGATGCCGGCCTGGGCGCGGTCGACGTCCGGCCAGAGCTTGAGCGTCTGGAGGAGGGAGCGAGCGTCGGCGGCGCTGTGGATCTCCTCGAGCGGCGTCTCCACGACGACGGGAAGGTGAAGTCCCTCGGGGAGGTCGTGGCCGCGGGCGACGGCCAGCTTGGGCTCGCGCGTGGCGGCGAGGGCCGCGGCGAACGCCATCAGCCGCTCCTTCGAATTGATCTTCTTCTCCCAGATCCGCTCGACCTTCGGCGGGTGGGCCGGTCGGCCGCCGACGGTGTTCGGCGACTGGGCTCCGCGCATCCCGTCCATGAGTCGGGGCGTCCTCGCGACGCCCTTCCCCTTTCCCGACCAGCGGACGCTGTGACGGGCCCCCGCGGTCAGCTTGGTGCCGTGGGGCTGGATGCGGTGGGATTGCGCGGCGACGACCGCGCGACGGATGAGGTCCGTCCTCAACGGAGTGGAGAAGGCGAGGGGCAGCGCGATCGTTTCGCCGGGTTTCCCGGCGACGGACAGTAGGTGGACGCGGTGGTGCGGCGCGTGGTGTTCTGAACCCCCGGCAGGGGTCTTCTCCTCGGCCGGCGTCATGCTCCCTGCTTGGACCGGGTGGAGAAGTAGCGGATGTCGACCTTCTCGACGGAGGTGACCTGGCTACGAATCGGGAGCCGGAAGCGAAGCAGCCGCTTGGCCGGACCCGGGAGCGTGCCGTGAATGACGATGCACGCCGAGCGCACTTCGCCGTAGTGGGGGAAGCCGCCGAGCGGGGTCACGGCCTCGTTGCGCGGGTCCTTGACGATCCGCAGGACGCGCATGTTGTACTGCGTGCGGCGGTGGTAGCCCATCTGGCCGGCCTGGGGGATCCGGTAGGTAACGAAGCTCGGGTTGTGCGGCCCGAGGGTACCGATCATCCGCCGGTGCTTCGAGTTCTTACGGGGTTGCAGCTTGACGCCCCAACGCTTGGTGTGCCCCTGGAACCCCTTGCCCTTCGTGACCCCGAGCACATCG
>JAKIWY010000088.1 GCA_022749835.1 Thermoplasmata archaeon
CGATCATCAGGCTGTAGCCCCCGGAGAGGCCCCAGATGCCTCCGCTCGTTCCGCAGTCGACGTAGCCGATCCCGGACGGTGCGAGCTCTCCCGCCCTCCGGACGCTGTCCTTGTAGAACGAGTTCCCCCCGTCGACCACCGTATCCCCGCGGGCGAGCAGCGGGAGGAGCTCATGGAGCGTGTCGTCGACCGGTGGCCCCTGCGGGATCATGAGCCAGAGGACCCGCGGGGCTCGGAGCTTCCGGACGAGCTCCTCGAGCGAGGAGGCACCTTCGCAGCCCCGGGCCACGACGGCTTGGACCGCGTCGGGGTGCCGGGCGTAACCGACGACGCGGTGCCCGCCCTTCGCAAGCCGTTCGGCCATGTTGCCGCCCATCTTCCCTAGGCCAATGATCCCGAGCTCCATCGCTCCCTCTCTCCCGCTCCGCCCGACGCCCCGAGCCGTGGCGAGGCTTAGCGCCGGCCCCCGGGTTGCCGGGCGGCTCCCCGGACCGCCGCCCCGACGCCGCCGATCGCTCGGAGGGGTTCGCCTCCGAGGGGAAGCGTGAGTACCGTGCGGCCCCGCTGGGAAAGCGCCTCCTTGTCGCCGCGGGACTGTGCGGCGATGAGCTGGCCGAACGTGAACGCCTCCCCGGGGATCGGGAGGTCCTGACGGGGAGTGTCGACGAATTGGAGGAACCGGCCGGTCGGCGGTCCGCCCTTGTGGAGCTGGCCGGTGGAGTGGAGGAAGCGCGGCCCGTACCCGAGGGTCACCGGCAACCGGGTCCGCTCGGAAAGGTCGATGCGCAACTGGGAGAGGGCGGAGTCCGTCGCAGCGTCCGGGGCGAGGTACGCATGGATCCCCAGGTACTCCCCCGGGCGCGTTCCGGAGAAGAACGCTCCGAGCGCCGTCGCAAGGTCTCCGGGAGTCATCGTCGCGGGGGCCGAAGCGCCGGCGCTCGGAGAGGCTGCCGGGCTCGCGATCTCCCGACGGGCCAGGTCCTTGGCGAGCTGTACGTCCGGTTGGTTGAACGGGTGGATCCCCAAGATCGCCCCGGCGCTGGCGACGGCGACCTCCCAACGAAAGAACTCCCCGCCTAGCTCGTAGACGTCGGAGAGCTCCTCGGACCAGCCGGGGGGCGCCGCATCGGTGGGGCCCCGGGGAGTCGGGGGCACCTTCTTGCCCTCTGGGCCGGAGTATCCGATCGTGACGCGGTCCACCCCGAAGGTCGGCGGGGGCCGGAGGGGCTCGCCGGCGACCGGGACGAGCCCCTTGCCGTCCTTCCCGGTGCTCTCGGCGATCAGCTGCTCGATCCAGACAGGGAAGCCGGAGAGCGGCGGTGAGGTCAGGAACGTCACCTTGTCGCGACCCGACACGCCGGCCTCCCCGAGGAGCGCCCCGAGTTCGAGGCCGGGGTTCTCCGCCGCCTTCACCCCGGCCCCACACCGGGCCGCCATGGCGCGGGCGCATCCGAGCAGGCGGTCGACGTCGACGCCGATCATCGCGGCCGGCACGAGCCCGAAGTGGGTCAGGGCCGAGTAGCGGCCCCCGACGTTCGGGTTCGCCTCAAACAGCTTTCGGAAGCCGCGCTTTCGTGCGAGCTCGGCGAGCGGCGTGCCCGGATCTGTGATCGCCACGAACTGGGCTCCCGGTGCCGCGGCACCCTCCGACTCGATCTCCTTCCAGAAGTACGCGAACAGCGACAGCGTCTCGGTCGTTGTTCCGGACTTGCTCGAAACGACGAACGCCGCATGGGCCAGGTCGAGCCGCCGGCGCACCTCGCCGATCGCGTCGGGATGCGTGGTGTCGAGGACCGTGAGCCGGGGGAATCGTTCGGAGGAGCCGAACACGCGGGCAAAGACCGTCGGCGCGAGGCTCGAGCCGCCCATGCCGAGGACCACGACGTCCTGGACGCCCGAATCCCGTAGCTCGGCGGCGAACCCCGACAGGCTCCCGACCTCGGAGGCCATCGACATCGGGAGGTCGAGCCATCCGAGCCGGTCGGTTACCTCGGGCATCGGCGTCGCCGACCAGAGCGTCGGGTCCTTCGCCCACAGTCGCGGCGCGAAGGAGCTCGCCTGCCAAATCGCGAGCCGGTCCTCGATGCGTGCGGCGAGGCCCTGGTCCGGTATTCGAGCGCTCATCGGGCTACCGCGCCGTGGAGGAGGTGCCCCGCTGTTCCGGCGGGAGGAGGGCGAGGGCGGTCTCCACGACATGCGGGACGTTGAAGCCCAACCGGTCGAGGACGACCGGACCGGGGGCGGACGCCCCGAACCGCTCGATACCGATCACCCCACCGGACTCCCCGACAAAGCGCCACCAGCCGACCGGTGAGCCGGCTTCGACGGCCAGCTTCGGGACCCCGGGCGGAAGAACGCGCTCCCTGTACTGGGCGCCCTGCTCACTGAACACCTCGACCGACGGCATGGAGACGACGCGGGTCCTGACCCCACGCTCGGCGAGCGTGCGTTGGGCGGCGAGCGCCAGGGAGACCTCGGAACCGGTCGCGATGAAGATGAGCGCGACCGGCCCCTCCCCCGCTTCCGAGAGCGTGTAGCCTCCCTGCGATACCCCCTCGGCGACCGGGTAGGCGGCCGGGTCAAGCACCGGGAGCTTCTGGCGCGTGAGCACGATGGCGGCGGGGCCCGGCCGTTCGAGCGCGAGCCGCCAGGCGGCAACCGTCTCGTTGGCGTCGGCCGGGCGCAGGACCGTGAGTCCGGGAATCGCCCGCAGGCTCCAGAGCTGCTCCACCGGCTGATGGGTGGGGCCGTCCTCCCCGAGGGCCACGGAGTCGTGGGTGAAGACGTAGAGGCTCTTCGATCGCATCAGCGCGCCGAGACGGATCGCCGGCCGGGCGTAGTCGGAGAAGACGAAGAACGTCGCCCCGAACGCAAGGACGCCGCCGTGCATCGCCATCCCGTTGACGATCGCCATCATCGCGTGCTCTCGGACCCCGAAGTGAACGTTCTTGCCGGAGCCGCCATCGAGGCCCATCTCCCCGCCTCCCGTCAGGTAGGTCCGGGTCGACGGGTTCAGGTCCGCCGATCCGCCGAGAAAGGTCGGGATCCGCCGCGATATCTCGTTGATCATCGCCGTCCCGGCGTCGCGCGTGGCGACGTCGCCCGATTTCGGGTCATACGCCGGAAGACCCTCGGCCCAACCGGTCGGCAGCGTGCCCGAGAGCGCCTCCGTAAGCTTCTGGCCGAAGTCGGGGAACTTTCGGGCGTACTCGTCGCGCCGTGCGTTCCAATCCGCCTCCCATTTTGCACCGCGTCCGAGCGACTCACCGAGATGCTGGCCCGCGGCCTCCGGTACGAGGAACGTCGGGGAGAGAGGCCATCCGAGCTTCTCCTTCGTCGCGCGGACCCCGTCCGGGCCGAGCGGTTCGCCGTGGGCGTCCTTCGTATCCTGTCGGGGGCTCCCGTAGCCGATGTGGGTGCGGACGATGATCAGGTTCGGCTGCCCGTTGGAGACGATCGCGGTGCTTAGCGCCGCATCGATCGCTTCGAGGTCGTTCCCGTCGGCGACATGCTGAACGCGCCAGCCGTAGGAGGCGAACCGCTTGCCCACGTCCTCGGTGAAGGCGAGCTCCGTACCGCCCTCGAGGGAGACATGGTTGTCGTCGTAGAGGTAGGTCAGCTTGCCGAGCCCGATGCGGCCGGCGAGCGAGGCCGCCTCGGAGGCGATCCCCTCCATGAGGTCGCCGTCGGAGACCAGCGCGAACGTCCGATGGTCGATCAGATCGTGGCCCTCCCGGTTGAACGTGTTGGCGAGGAATCGTTCCGCGATCGCCATGCCGACCCCCATCGCGAACCCTTGGCCCAGCGGGCCGGTGGTCGCCTCGACCCCGGGGGTGTGGCCCGCTTCCGGATGGCCCGGCGTCCGGCTTCCCCACTGTCGGAAATGTCGCAGTTCATCGAGCGCAAGGTCGTAGCCGGTCGTGTGGAGCAGCGAGTAGAGGAGCGCGGAACCGTGGCCGGCCGACAGCAGGAACCGGTCCCGGTTCGGCCACTTTGGGTTGGCCGGATTGTGGCGAAGGTGCCGGTCCCACAGGACGTAGGCCATCGGGGCCGCCCCGAGCGGAAGACCCGGGTGCCCGGATCTCGCCGCCTCGACCATATCGACGCTCAGGAACCGGAGCGTTCCGACCGACAGGTCGTCCACCGCGCTCATCGCCGACCCCCCAACGTGGAGAGGGTGGCCCGCGCCATCGCGGCGGAGCCTACGACCCCGGCCTCCTTGCCGAGCGCGGCGGGGAGCACGTGGACCGCGCGGGCGGCCGGCGGCTGGCACCGCGACCTCACGGCGCGCCGCACCTCGGGCAGGAGCTCGGGCCAGCCGTCAAGGACCCCGCCGCCGAGGATGAGCCGGTCGGGGTTGAATGCGTTCACGATACCCACCATGCCATCGGATAGATAGCGTGCGGTGTCGCGATAGATCGTCGTGGCCATCGGGTCGCCGTTGCGGTGCAGCGCGATGACGGTCGCCGGGCTGATCGCCGACACGGAGCCGGCGGCCCGAACCAACGGCGCCCCACGACGAGGGTCGTCGAGAGCCGCCTCGCGCGCCCGCTCGGAGATCGCCCACCCTCCCGCGTACGCCTCGAGACATCCGGAGTTCGGGCAGTGACAGCGTCGGCCCCCGGCGACCAGGGCCGTGTGGCCGACCTCCCCTGCGGCGCTGGACGCTCCTTCGAGCATTCGCCCGCCGCTCACCACCCCACCGCCGATGCCGGTGCCGACGAAGACGCAGACGATATCGTTCGAACCGACGCCCGCGCCGTGCAGCCACTCCCCCCACGCCACGGCGACGACGTCGTTGGAGACGGCGACCGGCAGCCCCAGCGCCTCGGAGAGCTTCGCCCCCAAGGGGAAGTCTTTCCACTTGAGATTCGGCGCGTACATCACCGTGCCCGTCGCCCGATGCACCTGCCCGGCGACCCCGACGCCCACCCCCATCGGGGGAGACCGCGCACTCCGAACGCTCTCCCTCGCGGCGGCGACCACGTGGCGTAGGACGGTGGGAGGCCCTTTGGCGGCGTGGACGAGCCGGCGCGCTTCACCGGTGAGAGTTCCCCTCGGGTCGACGAGCCCGGTGGCGACCTTGGTCCCTCCGAGGTCGACCCCGACCCACTGCGCCGGGGTGTCGGCGGAGGAGAGGTCCGGGGCGCCGGGCCTTCGAACTCGGAGCGCTCTGTCGTGGGCCACCGGAATCGGACGGCCATCGGGGCTGACACGATAAAAGGCGCTCCCCTACCGGCGGCCCCGACCTGCCCCCGCGCAATCAAGGCGGATCCCCCGCCTCGACCGACCGCGGTCTCCCCGCTCCTCCTTATGCAGGCGAACGCTTCTCCGCTGCCCGAGACCAGACAAGGCATGCCGAAGCTGGATTGCGGCACCTTCGAGATGCACTTCGAGGGGACCACGGGACCCGGGGAACCGGTCGTGCTGGTCCACGGCTCCTTCGGGGACCTTCGGCAGTGGCTTCCCGTGGCCATGGCGATGGTCGACAAGTACCGCCTGGTCTTCTATGACCGAAGGGGCCACGGCCAGAGCTCCGCCCCGCTCAAATCGATCGCCCTCTCCGACCACGTCACCGACCTCGAGACGTTGATCTCCCTCGTTGGGCGAGGGCCGGTGCACCTGGTTGGGAACTCGTACGGCGGCATCGTCGCCCTGCAGTTCGCCATGAACCGGCCGGATCTCGTCCGCAGCGTCAGCCTTCACGAAGCCCCCCTCATCGCCCTCGTCACCGATGACCCTCTGCAGGCGGCGGGCGTCGCCGACTTCCGGGAGAAGCTCGAGTCGGCCCGCGCCCTCCTGGCGACGAAGGACCTTCCGGGCGCGGCGCGACGGTTCGTGGAGGGGCTCGCCGTCGGCGATGGCGGGTGGGAGCGACTCACACCGGAGTTCCGTCAGGCGCTCAGCGAGAACGTTGCGTTGGGCGTCGGAGAGCTTCTCGACCCGACCTCGCAGAGCGTCGACCTCGAGCTCCTGCCCGACCTCAGGAAACCCCTGATGCTCACCGCCGGGAGCGCGAGCCTTCGCCTCTACACCGCTATCGCCGACCGCATCGCCTCCGAGGGCCGCTCGGTGTCGCGCTTCACCTTCGACGGCGCCGGACATCTCCCCCAGGTCACGCACGCCACGGCGTTCTCCGACATCCAGCAACGGTTCTTCCAGTGGGCCACCGAGAGCGGTGGCTGATCAACGAGCGGAACCCCGGTCGGGCCGTCCGAGGAGCTCGCTGCGTCCGGCCATCCATGGCGACTCCCCCGATCCCCGGAGTCGCACCCACTGGGCCCCCGGGACGCGGCAGCTCCCGCACGCTCGACTGGGCTTGGCAGCTGTTGCTCGTCGGCTTCGCCCTGAGCGTCGCGATCTTCGCGCTCGCCGGGTCCTGGGGAGTCGTCGCCTTCAGCGTCGGCTGGTGCGGCGGATTCGGGGGTCTCTTCTATCTCGGGCGCAGGAGATTCGCTGCCCTAGTGCCCCGGCTACGGTTCGACCGGTGGCCGGGCTTCGTCGTGCTGTGCGTCGCGGTCACCTGCACGGAGGAGTCGTTCGCGTGGGCGACGGGGGCCCGGCTCGCCCAGCCCATTCTGTGGGTCGACCTGATCTGGGTGTGCGCCGGGTGGACGGTCTGGCTTCTCGCATGGCGACAGTATCTCGCCCGACAGTTCACCTTCTCCGAGAAGGAGGCCCTGCTCGCGGGCGGGTTGGTCGGCGTGCTCTTCGAGCAGGCTGGGGCGGGTCTGTTCCTGCGCGCGCCGCTCGAGGCGCTCATCCTCGTCCCGGTCGAGACGATCGTCTACAGCTCGATCTTCCTCCTCCCC
>JAKIWY010000089.1 GCA_022749835.1 Thermoplasmata archaeon
GGAGGCCGTGTACGCAACGCCGGCCTCGGTGTAGACGTTCCAGCCCGTGACGGAGACGTTCCCGCCAGCCGCCACCTCCAGAAGGTCCCCTCCCGACGAGACCACCTGGGCCGCACCGCCCGCGTAAAGTGACCAGAGAGTGCGCGCGGGCAGGCCCGAGGAGCTCACGTTGAGGGGGAACTCCATCCCCGAGACGTTCTCCTGGGTGAACGTGATGAGCACGACTCCGACCCTCGGGACCGCAAGGGGCGACGCGGCGTCCGCCAAGGGCACCCAGAGGATCCCCGGGGTTTGCGTCGGCACGGTCCAGACGACGTATGTGTGAGGCGCGGCGGTCACCCCTAGCGATATCGCGCTCAGGTTGGTCGACAGAGTTCGGTTTCCGTCGATCCGCACCGACCAGCTCGTGTTGTACGGTAGGCCCCTCTCGGCGAAAGTGAGGGCGTAACGCTGCACGGGTGTGCAGGAGAACGACCGCACAACGCCGCCGTACCCGTACCCCGAGCAGTAGTCGTTGAACTGGAAGTTGGCGGTCTGATTCACCGGTCCTCTCATCCCTACCTTGACGGCGCTCGCGTTCGAGCTGACGCTTCCCGGGCCCGTCCCGGTCCACGAAAGGAAGGTGAGGTTCCAGTACTCGCATTGGGAGGTGCAGGAAGGCGGCGAGAACGTGACGGTCAGGAGCCGACTGGTGTTCACGGGGATCCAGTAGTTCCCCACCGCGGGCGACATGAGGTAGTTCGTCGGCTGGTAGTACGAGTTGACGGGGACGAGCTTCGGGATCACCGAGATGTTGAGGAGCACCTGCTCTGAGTACGCCACCGAGATCACGGAGGGAACGGCGAAGCTTCCCGGCGAGGCGGTGCGCACTACGGGCGTCCACTCGACCCCATAGCGGGGGTACATCGTCGGCACGGCCCACTCGACGCTCACGCCAACGGGAACCCCGGTGACGGTGAGGTTGGCGCCGAGCGGACCCAGTCGGTAGTTGCCGCTCATCTCCGCCCACCAGGTCGTCCCGGCCGAGAGGTTCGTCTCGTTGAAAGTGACGGTGAGGCCCGCTCCGGTGAACAGCTCCGAGATCACGACGCTCGCGTTGGAGGTGGTGCTCGGGAAGCTGCAGTACGGGGACGGCGCGCAGGAGGATAGGGTCCACGCCAGCACGACGTGCGATCCCTCGACGACCATCGTGGCGTACTCCCCGTCGTACTGCCCGGGCTGAACCGAATAGGTCGGATAGACATCGAACGGTCCGTTGAAGGTGCTTGCGTTGTCGCTCGAGTTGAGGAAGACCTGCTGGACCGAGCCGCAGACCGGATAGCTGTAGTACGGGGTGGCGTTGGCCGCAAGGCAGTTCGTGTCGTTGACGTACGTCGCGCTCAGATCGAGGGTCCCATCCGGCGCGACGCCGATCGACGGGTTGTAGGCGATGTTCGCCGCCCCACCGTCCGGATTCACCAGGCTCGAGAGGAACGACGGGCTCGACCAGTTCGCGCCGCCATCCGATGAGTTCTGGACGAAGACGTCCTCCGTCATCGAGCCGTTCGTGCAGCGGTCGTAGAGCGATTGCTCGCAGAGGTTCCCGGCGAGCCAGGCGCTGTACGAGACGAACAGCTGGCCAAAGCGCGCCCCGTAGGCGAGCGTCGGGGCGGGGTCCGCGAAGATGCCCCGCGGGCCGTGGTCGAGATAGCTTTGCGTGAAGAGCCCGCTCGCGGCGACGTGGGCGGTCCAGCTCGCTCCGTTCGTGGACGAGTTCGCGACGACGACGTCCGCCGTCCATCCGGAGCTCTCGCAGGTGTGCGGTGCGTACGGGGCGCAGTAGTGGGTGTAGTACAGGTAGTTCCAGCCCGTCGAGTAGGCGACGTAGAGCTCCCCGCTCGGCAGCGCGAGGACATACGGGTTGACCGCCACATGGGTCACCTCACCGGCGTAGTCGCCGGTGATCACCGGGAGATTCTCGATCTTCCCGAACGTTACCCCGCCGTCCCTCGACACCCTCAGATGGATCTGGGCCGCCCCGGGAAGGACGTACGAGAAGTTCTCCCAGACGACGTAGACGTTCGCTCCGTTGGCGGTCACCCAGTCGCGCATCGGCGGCGCGTCGGTCGTCCCGTAGTAGAGGTAGACCGATTTGTGGAAGGTGGAGTTCACGACGGTACCGGCGGACCAAGTGCTGCCGTTGTTGTAGCTCACCTGGACCACGAGTCGGGTGTAGTGCAGGTACGGGGGATTCGAGTACGGCGGCGTACCGACGTTCGAACCGTACGAGCTGAAGTTCGAGTACTCTAGGTAGCTCAACACCAACGTCCCGTTGGAGAGCGACGTGAGGCTCGGTTGCATCGCCGAGGGGTACTGCAGGGCGACGCTGCAGTTCGGGTTGTCGAAAAAGCGGGGTGCGGTCCAGGTCCCCCCATAATTGCTCGACGTCTGGAAGCCGATGACCGTGTAGGTCCGGCCGGAGACGTTGGCGCAGATCGAGTTGTTGACGAACGCCGTGTAGGCGACCGCAAGCAGCCCTCTCGAGGTCAGGTTCACGGACGGGTCGTTCGTGAGGTTGATGCAGACTCCGGTCCTGAAGTAGCCCCCGTAACTCAGGCAAGTGCGGTTGCCCCCCTGTGGCACAACCTGACTCGTGAAGAACGTCCCCCGGCCGGAGGTGGGGGACCCGGAAAGCGTCGGGAAGACCGGGGAAGGGGCGAGATGGGACGCCATCGGGGCCTGGGAAGGAGCGTCCAGGAGCCGCTCCGGGGATTGCATGCCCGTCAATGGCGTCGGAGTGGCCGGGGATGCGAGACCGGGGGACGGAGCCGGGGGATAGGTCAATGGAGCAGAGGCGCTCGCAAGCCCGTTCAGAAGGAACAGCAACACGACGGCACTTGCGAGGAGGCTACTGCGGCTCGGCAGGGAGGGCGAGACGACACGATTGTTCCCGGGTCTCCGGCTGGCCGTTGCCCCTCTCGATCGGTCGGCCCCGCTCATTTCGGGCCTTCCGCGGCCGTGGGCGGTGAGGTCGGGTCCGGTTCTGCCCGGTCTGCTGGGCGGGCTACCTCAGGGGGCGGGGTCGAAACTGGCGGCTCGGGAGGCGGCGGTGAGCGCCATCGGCCGACGGCGACCCCTGCGAGAAGGCCAACGATGATCCCGACCGCGGCCAACACCTCCCAAGTCGACTGGGAGCTGGGCGCTCCCAGCAACACTGGCCGAGTGGGAGCGGGGGGGAGAGGGGCGAAGGTGGCGAACTCGCGGACGGGCCCGGAAGGCGTCAAGCTGAACTGGCTTCGGGACCCCGTGTAGGAGCCGGAACCGTTCCCCTCCCAGCCGACGAACGCGTAACCAGGGTCTGCGGTGGCGGTCAGGTCGACGTACTGCCCGTAGGAGAACCAGGAACCTCCGGGGGTCGCGTTGACACTGCCCCCCGGAGTCCCTGAGACGACGAGAGCGTAGGCCGGAAGGAACGTGACCTGCAGGAGGATGTCACTCCCATTCACGAGGAGCTCGGGGGGAGGGGTGACAGCAGTGTATTGGGTGAGACCGTCCGGCGACAGGGCCACCGGTAGGGCGAGAGAATACCAGCCGTTCGGCAAGCCAGTGAGGTTGAGCCAACGGGAGCTCGAGGAGTAGCCGGTGCCGTTGAAGGTCACGCTCCACGCCGTCCCCGGCGAAAGAGGGACCCGGAGCGCGAAGTAGACCGAATAGGTCGGAAGCGGCACTGGCGCGATCGCTGCGAAGGTCGCGACCTCCTCCACCGGCCCTAGGACCGCTGATGTCGTCGCGTTCGTCGTCCCGGTGTAAGAGCCGCTTCCGCTACCGTTCCATTGCAGGAACCGGTACCCCGGATCGGGGAACGCGGCGATGTGGTAGTTGTCGAGGGGGGTCCCCCAGACGCTCGACTTCGACGTCTGGCTCCCGACCGTGATCGTCCCGAATCCCCCGGGGGTCGCCGACACACCGAGGGTGAACTCCGGGGAGAAGGACAACGTCAGTGTCTCCCCGGTGGCCGTCAGGCACAATCGGCTGAGGTAGCTCCCCGGATCGTACTGGGTGAGGGTCGTTGAGTTCGGTACCGCGAACTGGACGAATACGTGGAGCGTCCCCGCCGCTCCCGCTCCGCAGGACGGCAAGTCGAAGATGGTGAGCTGGGGTCCCGAGCTCGAGTATCCGACGCCGTTGACGAACACCGACCAGGGCGTCCCGGTCGGTAGGCCCTGCTCGACGTACGTCAGGTTGAACCGGTCCGCGGGAAGCGGGAAGAAGCTCGCCACCTCGACGATCGGTCCGTTCGAGGTGATCGATGCGCCGATCGTCGAGCCGTTGAAGCTTCCGGCGCCGACCCCGCTCCACCCGCCGAAGTTGTAGCCGGTCCCGGTGTAGGCGCTCAGGTTGAGCACCGAGCCCGCCGGGACGAAGCGGACGCCGGGCGCCGAGACCGAGCCTCCCGATGTGGCGATGACGTCGATCCGGTTCGAGTCGACGAAGCTCACGTTCACAACAGTACCGGCGCCGAGCGCGACGCCCGACGGGACGCCGACCGGCGTGTACCCCACCGAGCCGTTGGCGGCGACCACGGTGCCCACCGAGAGTGAGTAGTTTCCCGGGTGCTCGCTCGCGTTGATCCACGGCGTCTTGGACGAAAAGCTCGTCCCGTTGAAAGTGAGTCGCCAGACCGTGCCGTTCGACAGCCCCAATGCATGGAAGGAGACGGGGGCGTCCGGCGCCGAGACGTTGATCTCGGAGAAGGTGAGCGTCACCGAGGGCTGCGCCGGGACGACGACCGTGCTACCGACCGAGGAGCGGCCGAAGTACTCCCAGCCGGCTCGAGAGGAGGTCGCCTGGATCGTGCCGAGCGGATACGCGCCGGTCCCGATTCCGCTGACGTTCAACCATCGGTCCCCGGCCGCCGAGTACGTCGACCCGTTGAATCCGACCGTGTAGGTGGAGCTCGCCGGGAGGCCGACGGGGACGAACGTCTCGTTGTACACCCCGGCCGCGAGCGACCATGCCGTCTCCTGGATCGGTCCGTTGAGCGTCAGGTTCACGTCCTGCGCGTGGCCGGTGAAGCTCCCGTTGCCCGTACCGTTCCAATACGCCACGGGCAGCGACGACTGTGGTGCGATCGGCAGCACGGTCCCCGCGGTGAAGAACCACGGGAAGGCGGGCGTTACGGTGGTCTCGAGGCTGCAGGAGACGCAGTCTTGCCATTCGTAGAGCTCGAAGTAGGTCCCGTTGTAGTAGAAGTTCACCAGCATGGAGACCGGGTCGAGCGGCTGGAACGTGAGGAGCACGCCGTAGGAGACGTTGTAGTGGAACTGGACGGTCGACGGCGCGAGGAACGCCTGGACGCTGGGCGAACCCAGCGAGGCGACGACCCGTTGCCAGTAGGTCGTCTGGAACGTCAGCAAGCCGATGACGACGCTCTGGTTGTACGGCACGTCGGTGATTACCCGCGAGCTCGAGCTCTGGGTGTACGACTGGCCGTTCAGGAAGAACGTCCAGGGCGTGGCCCCGGGCACCCCGGTCTCCGAGAAGGTGACGTTGACGGTCGGGCCGGAGTACGGGAAAGCGACGGTCAACATCGTGGAATTGGTGAAGTTGTGGTACCCCCGGTCGTACGTCGACCCCTGAGAGAGGGGCAGCGAATAGCCGATCACCGGCGTGCCGTTTACGGTGAAAGCGATGCTCCCCGTCCAACCGGTCCACGCGTCGGGGGCGGTCCGGCTGTTCGCATGGCGGGCGAAGCTGAGCAACGCGGGAGCTCCGAAGGTGAGCCCGTCCGACGAGGTCCGGACGAACTGGGCTACCGAGCCGACCAGCGGGGAGCACGGGGCATGGACCGGGCAGCTGCTCTCGTTCTGGTCGGTATAGGCGACGTAGATCGTGCCGTTGGGAGCCATGCCCACTTCGGGGATCGAGAAGTCATCCCCGAGGAGCGCGTTGTAGTCTACTGCGACCGGGACGGTCCGGAATCCCGTGCCGTTCGAGCTGCCCTCGGAGAAGAACACGCCGGCCTGGTCGTAGGAGTAGGCGGAGAGGGTCGCGTTCGGCTGGGCGTAGCTGCCGGCGGTCGCCACGAGTAGCCGGCTACCGTCCGGGGAGAATCCCGAGCTGATAAGCGGCGTCCAACCGAACGGTGCGCCGAAGCAGCTCTGGGAGCGTTGGAACCAGCTCCAGCAGGAGTCCTCGCCCAGCTTGTTCTCGGCGACGTGCAAAGGCGAGAAGCTGGTACCGTTGTCGAGCGAGACAATGCTCACGATGTCGTCCGCGAAGCTCCCGAAGAGGATGGGGGAGCAGAAGGCGACGCACGTACGGTTCGTGGCGTAGGTCACCTCGAGGGCCCCGGTCCGGTTCACCGCAATGGAAGGCGCGGAGGCGGAGTAGCCCATCGATGCGTTCTCCCCGGGGAGGGGCCTCGGTGCGGTCCAGGTGGTCCCCCCGTCCAGGGAACGGAGGAACTCGAGCGCGATCGGCGATATCGGGGCGCTCTGCGGCCCTCCCGGATACTTGGTGCTCGAGTTCGTGATGTTCTCGAAGACGACGTAGATGTTCTCTCCGAAGGCCGCGATCGCCGGTCGCGCGATGTTCCCACTGGCGTTGAGGGTCTGGGTCGTACTCCACGTTGAGCCGTTGTCCGAGGACGAGACGAAACCGAGCGCGTCCGCGGACCGGGCGGCGTAAAGGGGCGGGAACACCGGCTGGGTGGCGGTGCTGCGGTTCTCTTCCACGAAGGCGCCGACGACGAGACCGCCTCCGCCGACCGCGAAGGAAGGTTCCGTCGCCTGGAGGTACTTGCACGTGTCGTTCCCGAGGTCGATCGCC
>JAKIWY010000009.1 GCA_022749835.1 Thermoplasmata archaeon
GCTTCGGGGGCTTCGTCGCCTCCTCGTTGAGCGTGATGGAGCCGACCTGGATCGCCTCCCCCTCCGCGAGCTTGGGCATCGGGATCTCTTCGGGATGGGAGTACGGATAGATCCGGTACCATCCGGGGTCGGTCAGGATCTGTCCCTTCCCCTGGAACGTCTCGCCGCGGATCGATGCCTCGACGGTCCTCGAGATCCCCGTGGAGTCGGGGGCGACGGTCGCAAGGAAGCGGCGGACCACGAGCTCGTAGAGCTTCGCGTGCTCCGGCCGAAGCTTCTTGAGCTCGACGACGCCGGTCGGATAGATCGGCGGGTGGTCGGTCGTCTCGCTGCGCCCCCGCGTCGCCCGGAACGAAGGCTGGGTGAGGACGAACTCCGCTGCCTCCTTGAAATCGCTCTCCTTGAACCGCTCGACGAGATTGCGCAGCCCGAGACTCTTCGGGTAAACGGTGTTGTCCGTCCGCGGGTAGCTGATGAGACCCTTGGTGTAGAGGTCCTCGGCGATCCGCATCGCCGCCGCCGCCCCGATACCGAGACGCGTCGCCTCCGCGACGAACAAGGTGGTCGAGAACGGGACCGGCGGTCGCCGCCTTGTCTCCTCCTCGACGAACACGCTGACCTTCCCTTCCGAGGCGCCGGTCACCCGGTCGAAGATGCGCTCGGCGTCGGCCTTCACCTCGAAGACGCCGTGGACGTGGCGGAGCCGGAACTCCTCTTTCCCCCGTGCGCACTCCGCGTCGATGAGCCAGTAGGGGCTCGGGACGAACTCCTTGATCGCCTGGTCGCGCTCCACGAGGAGCGCGAGGGTCGGCGTCTGCACCCGCCCGGCGGAGAGGAACCCCTTGCCCCGCTGACCGGCGATGAGCGAAAGGTAGCGGGTCAACAGCGCCCCCCACGCCAGGTCGATCTCCTGGCGGGCCTCGCCGGCGGCCGCGAGCGCGCGGTCGACGTCCTTCAGGTCGGAAAAGCTGTGTTCGATCTCGTCCCGGGTGAGCGCGCTATAGTGGGCGCGCTTGACCTCGATCCCCGGGTGGACCTTCTGGAGGAGCTCGAGCGCCTCGACCCCGATGACCTCCCCCTCCCGGTCGAAGTCCGTGGCGATGATCACCCGGTCGAACTCGCGGACGATCTCCTGGAGCGTTCCGACGATCCCCGTCTCGGTGACCCGCTTGATCGGCGGCTCGGTGATCAGCCGGGGGAGGGTGGCCAAGTTCCACTCGGCGAATTCGGGGGGGTAGTCGAGCTCGACGATGTGGCCCCGCAGGCCGACGACGGCGTACTCTCCGTCCGGGCGAGGGAACCTAAAGACGTTCGTCCCGCCGACCCGCAGGCGCTTCATCCGGCCGTCGGAGAGGACGACCGCGATCCGAAGCGCGGTGTTGAACTTCTCCGCGACGACGAGCGTTCGGCTCACGATGCGACAATGAGGGAGGCGGGGTTAGATAAAGAGGCGGCCCGCTTTCTCGTCAGGAACGGTGTCGGACGTGGGCGCGCGCGCGTTCAGTAATCCGGCAGGCGTCGCAAGGTGCGGCACCCCCATATATCCAAACGAGGTCGGCCCGCCGAAGGCGCCGCGGTAACTCAGTTTGGGAGAGTGCAAGACTGAAGATCTTGAAGCCGCCGGTTCAAGCCCGGCCCGCGGCATAAGCGCCCGGCCCCGACCGCAGGGGAAACCCCCCCTGCGGCTCCTCGGGGTACCGTCGAGACATCTTGGAGGGACGCCGGTTGGTCCGGAGGCGAACCGGGCCTTCCGGCCGGGGGCGTCTCGCCGAAGACCTAGCGAGCCGAGAGGCCTCGGAGGGATCTCGCATGTGGGCATCCCCCGTCAGGAGTTCGGCCGCAGGTCTTCGGGCCATGGCGAGGGCGGGCCGATTTCCGAGCCGGTGAGGTGAACGGCGGCGTGCCTCGGGGCGCTCCCCGAGTTCAATAACCGCCCGCGATCTAGCCACATCGCACGAGTACCGATAGGCCCGAAGATTGCCGAGCCACCCTGGCCCCGTCGTCCCCAAGAGAGACCGGTCGACGGGCCGTCCCCGTTGGAACTGAGAAGGCGGCGCTCTCGACCTAGCGAGCGAGGAGAGCTTCCGGGGGGGAGGATTCCGGGGACCGTGCAGCCGATCGAATCGAGACCGCCGATCTTCGAATGCGGGGGCCGCGGGGTACGGGCGCCTCAGGGGGAGCCGAGGCGCGGGGGGCCGCGAAGAAACGTTCGACCACCTGGAGATGCCGGAGCATGGCCGTCTTCTTCGCCTGGTGGGATTGCATTCGCCTCAGGATGCTGTCGAGGGCGCGCAGCGCTTCGATCACGTGGGGGCCCTTGTTGAGCATCACGCATTCCGCCCGCTCTCCCATGGCCGCATCGGTCACCTCGGCCCGGGAAGGCAATCCCGACTTGGCGAGCCCCTCGAGGACCTGGGTCGCCCAGATCGCCGGGAGATGCGCCGCTTCGCACAGCCAGAGGATCTCCTCCTGAACCTCCGCGAGTCGATCGTATCCAACTTCGATGGCGAGGTCGCCTCGGGCGATCATGATCCCGACGGGGGGCTCCTTGAGGGCGGCGAAGAGGATCGACGGGAGCTCGTCGAACGCCCTTCGGGTCTCTACCTTCACGACGATCCCCATCTGCGGGCGGCCCAGGCGACTCAGCTCCTCTCTCAGCTTCGATAGGTCGCTCGCGGTGTGAACGAAGGAGTAGCCCACCAGGTCCGCATTCCTCACGATGAACTCGAGGTCCTCGGCGTCTCGCTCGGTGATCGGCGCGAGAACGAGTTCGGTCGCGGGCAGATTGATCCCTTTGTCGGCGCGCAGCGAACCTCCGCCGGGGGCAGCGTGCGTGATCTCCACCAGGAGCTGCTCCCGATTCGCCGCTCTAACGACCCCCCCGAGACGTCCGTCGTCGAACCAGATCGGCTCGCCGCACCGAACCATCGCGAGTGCCTCGGGAAGTGTGCAGGAGATCTGGGCCGGGCGGGTGACCCGGCCGCGCCGGTCCGTCCGTGGTCCCCGACACATCTCCGGGAGGGCCGTCACGAGGAGTCGGTCGCCGACGGATAGGTGCAGAGGCTGTTCGCGTGGGGCGACCCGCCCGAGGGTGGTGGCGTCCTCCGTTCCATCGGCGCCTTCCACGAGAATCCGTGCGGAACTGGTGAGGTAGGTCGTCTTCCCGACCTCCAGGCGGAGATGATCCCTGCCGCGGGCCGCGACCCTCAAGGTCCGATGGGCCCCGCGAGCGTCGTTGAGCCGCACCCGGTCGCCCCTCCGACGGCGGGCCAGCCACTCCCGAGCCACCACGATCTCATCGCGTGGGGGCCGACCGCCGGGTGGCGACGCCTCGGCCACGAACCAGACCGACGCCGGGGAGGTCACATGCCCGAATGCGTCGCGGAGCGGGCGAACCTTGAGTACGCAGGGGCCGGGTTCGATGGCTCCCGTCCGAAGCTTGGGCCCGGCGAGGTCCATCTCTACCCAACATCTTCGCCCGAGCTCCCGCTCCGCGCGACGGATGTGCGCGACCATCTGGCCCCACGCCTCGGGACCGTCGTGGGCGCAGTTGATTCTCGCACCGTCCATCCCGGCCTCTACGAGGGATCGGACGAGCGCGTAGTCGAGAGCCGCCTCGGGCGGGAGGGTCACGAGGATCCGTATCCCTCGGCCGCGGCGCGCGGACCCGAGCAGGCCCCGTGCGTTCTGAGCGAGTAGGGCTCGGCCGCGCTCCGGTGGCAGTCCGGGAGAGCGAGCCCGGTCCCGCCGTTCACCGGTCGCGGTCGCCTCGAGCCAGCCGAGCACGGATTCGAGGTTGTAGAGGACGTGGCTTTCGGAGCGGCCGAGCGACGAGAGCCCGAGGTGGGCGAGGCGGGCCTGCTCGCGTCGCAGGTCGAATCGACGGAACGCCAGGTAGTGGAGGAGATTGCGGGCGCTCTCGCGCCTCTCGGTGAACTGCCGGAGATCCGCGGTCGCTTCCGCGGTCCGAAGGCTCTCCCGGACCCGTTCGAGCCGGCGCACCAGGGAGGCGTTCGGCCGGTTGGACCCCCGTCCGGTATCTCTCGAGGCGTTCATGAGCTCAGGAACTCGGAGCGGCCCCCCGGGACTTAATCGCGGCCTGATGCCGACTTGACCAAACACTCATCCGTTCCCGGCACAGCCGGGAGGGTCGACTGTGAGCGCTCTCGTCCTCGGACCCCCAGAGGTCCTGACGCCGCCCACCTTCCCGCATCGGTCCTGCGCCGCATTCCCCGCCGAGCAACGGTTAGGCCCGGGAGCCCGGGAAGCTCGAGGGCGTGCCGTCCAGCATGTCATCTTCGGTCGTCGGGAGTCACCATGACCACCGTCCTCTCGCGCCGCACGACGGCACGCTCCCTCGGTGGAGGTCCGCTCGGATGGCTCGGCCGAGGGGTGGTCCGCCATCCGTGGTATCCGGTCATTCTCTGGGCGGCGGTCATCCTGGTGGCGATCGTGCCGGCGATGAACGTCGGCTCGGTGGTTTCGAACTCGTTCGGAAGCCCGCTTCCCACTAGCGATGAGAGCGTGCGGGCGCAGGACCTCTTCACGGCCCAGTTCCCCCACGGCCAGCAAGCCCCCTCGTCGGCCATCGTCTTGCTCGAGGGCGCGAACATTTCGGGGCCCTCCGGCAAGAACGCAACGATCGCCATCACCCGGGCGCTCGACACCGACCCGAACCTGCACAACGTGAGCTCGGTGGTCTCGCTTTACGCCGCGTACACCGGCTACCTGGCCGGTCAGGCGGTGATCGGCTGGTCGTTCCTCGGGCCGGCGTCCGCCGGGAGCTCATCGCTCGCCGTTCGGGTCAACCAAACGTCGACCGAGCTCTGGCTGCCGATCGCGACCTACGTGAAGAACTGGGAGCGGCTGGTTGTGTTCCTGAACCCGGGTGTGCCCCTGTCGTATGCCAACTGGCCGGCCTTCGCGGCGACGGAAACGTCGTTCCCGAACGGCACCCTCGGCGGTTCGATCCTCTGGACCTTCTTCTACGGCAGTTCCGCTCTTTCGGACGGGTTCAATCGGAGCTTCGGGGATCAGTGCCTCAAGACGGAGAACGTCACGCAATGTGCCGAACTGTCGGCGCGCTCTACGCTCCTCTCGGCGATCCCGGGCCTGTTCCCCGCCGCTGAAAACCGATCGATCGCCACGCTCGCGATCTCGGACGTCGGAATCCAGAACTTCAGCTCATCGGCGGCCCAGCGTCCCATCGTCACGGGGGTCCTCGGCGCCGAGGTCGGCCTCTCGCCCGCATGGCTCACGACGCTCTGGAACGCGTTTCCATCGGGGACCCCGCCGACCCCCCTGCAATTGGCCGGCTGGGCCGCGACCGAAGTGGCGTCGAACCCGGTCGACCGCTTTCCGCTCCCGATGCCGGCGGCGCTCGAGAACTCGTTCGTCAACTCCGCCGGCACGGCGACCCTTATCCTGGTCTCCTTCAACGCCTCGGACAACTACGCCGTCAACAACTCGATCGTCACCTACGAAGATGTGGTCGAGATCCAGCACGACGTCTCGCAGGTCCTCGCCTCCTCTCCGCAGTACGCGGGCATCTCTTCGTACGAGACGGGGGCGGCACCACTCGACCGCGCGACCAGCTTTCTGGCAACCTCCGCACTGAGCCTCCTCCTGCTGCTGACCATCGTGGTGCTCCTCGTGATCATGCTGCTCTACTTCCGCGCCCCGGCGGCTCCCGCGCTCTCCTTCGGTCTCATCGGAGTGGCGGCCGTGCTGAGCCTCGCCGTGATGTTCGTCCTGGGAAAGTTCGTGATGCCGTTCAACCCGGAGGTACAACCGGTCGTCCTCGTCTTCCTGATGAGCATCGGGACCGACTACTCAGTGTTCCTCCTCGCCCGGTACCGGGAGGAGCTGGTCCGCGGCACGCCGCCACCCAAGGCCGTGGAGGCGACGGTCCGTTGGGCCGGGCAGAGCATCGCGACGAGCGGGATGGCCGTGATGGTCGTGACGGTGGCGCTCAGCTTCTCGGGGATCAGCTTCCTCGCCCAGATGGGGGATGTCCTCTTCTTCACCGTCCTCGTCGCGCTGTTGGTCAACCTCACCCTCCTTCCTTCGGTCCTCGTGCTCGTCGGCCCGCGGCTCTTCTGGCCGAACTCGGGAGCCCGGTTCGAGCGGTACGCCGAACGACGTCGAACGGTCGTCCGGGAGCAGCGGGATTACATCGGGCGGGCGGGGCGCTACGCGACGCGTCGGCCCGTCCTCGTGATCGCGGTCATCGGCCTCCTCTCGCTCCCGGTGGTGGCGGTCGCTCTGACCGTACCGGTCTCCTATGACGTGACGGACATCGGCCTTCCGGCCGGCGAGCCGGCGCAGGTCGGTTACCGGCATCTCACGAACGACTTCGGGGCCGGTTACACCTCGCCGAGCTATGCCCTCGTGACGTTCGCGCAGCCGATCTCTGCGTCGGGCGCGGTGGGCGCCCGGGAGTTCGGGGATATCGCCGGCCTCGCCGCGGTCATGCAGCAGACCCCGGGAGTCGCCTCGGTCGATTCCCTTGCCGGAGGAAGCGGCATCCCGGTGTCGACCTGGACCAACTTCAGCTCGCTTCCGATCGCGCAGCAGATCGCCCTCAACCAGACGCTCGGCAACTACGTCGGGGCGGATGGCGAGACCGTCGTCTTCAACTTCGCGACGAACTCGAGCGGCTTCTCGGCCCCCGCCATATCGGTGCTCGCCGAGCTTCGCTCGCGCGTCGATGGGTTCACCTCGGGACGCCCCGAGATCCGTGAGGTGGTCTTTGGGGGGGCGGCCTCGGTCACCCAGGACATCAAGACTCTAGTGGACCAGGCGAACCAGCGGATGTTGACCGGGGCCGCGATCGGCCTTTTCCTGATGATGCTGCTCATCCTGGGGTCGGCGTTCGTTCCGCTTCTCGCCCTGGGCGCGATCGGTCTGGCGATCCTCTGGGGGTGGGCGTCGACCTACCTCGTCGTCGGGATCGTCGAGAAGGAGGCGCTGATCTTCCTGCTCCCGCTGATCCTGCTCATCCTGGTGCTCGGCCTCGGGATGGACTACAGCGTCCTTCTGCTCACGAGGGTCCGAGAGGAGCGCTCGAAGGGGGAGAGCTCGATCGAGGCGATCCGCCAGGCGGTAACGCACGCCGGCGGGGTGATCACCGCCGCCGCGGTCATCCTCGGCGGCGCCTTCCTGCTGCTCGGCCTTACGAGCCCGCTCGGCCTATTGGCCGGAATAGGGCTCGGCATCGGCATCGCGGTGCTCCTGCAAGCGTTCGTCGTCCAGACGTACCTGACGCCGGCGGTCCTGACGCTCGGCAAGGACTGGATCTGGAAGGGCTGGCAGAGGTCTCCCCAGCCACCCAAGGAATAGCGCACAGCCGCCTGCCCTGGACCGAGTGTTCCCTCGAAGGCCGGAGGCCAGGCGATCGGGGCGTCCAGCCGCTCAGGCGCGGGCCGTTCCGATCACGGCTTCGCCGGGGATCTCGATCCCCCGCTGGGTCGTCCAGCCCCTCAAATTGGCTCGCGTCTCGCGCTGGACGCGGGCACGGACCCGCGCCGGCTCCTCCGACAACGAGTGCCCGATCGGCGTGGAACGTTGGATCGACTCGAGGTAGTCGTCGGCGTCCCGGTAGAAGGAGAGGTGGCTCACGCGCCGCTCCCGCGGATTCCGGAATCCGGCGGCGCGCAGGAAGGCGCTCAACTGCCCGGGGGCTCCCATCTCGAAGGTAGAGGGGAGATAACCGGCCTCGTCCGGCTCGGCGAACCTCATCATCGGGCCGATGATCGCGTTGACGCTCGGCGTTCGCTCGGGCGGGCCCCAGAGCGATAGCGCGATCCGACCTCCCTTGCGAAGGACCCGACGCGACTCGAGAGCGACCCGTTGGGGGTCGGTGAAGATCTGGAAGCCAAAGCAGCTGACGACCGCGTCGAAGCTGGCGTCCGGGAAGCGAAGATGCGAACAGTCCATGGTGAGGAACCTCGCGTGGCCCACCCCGGATTCCCGGGCCGAGCGGCGCGCGATCGCGATCATCTCGCGGGAGATGTCCACTCCGACCACCCGACCGCGTGGTCCGACCCGCTGGGCGATGCTGAGCGCCGGCTCCCCCGGACCGGTCGCCAGGTCGAGGAACTCCTCGCCGGGTCTCGGCGCAACCGAGCGAAGGACGTCTCGCCGATACGGAGAGAGGTTGCGGGCCCAGCTGTCGTAGTGGGCCGCGGATTCGTTCCAGGTCGTCCGGGTGTACTCGGTGTACGCCTCGTCCGAGTACTTCCAGGTCATCCGCCCCTCCGGTGCCGAACGCGGCCGGTCCTTGAACAGAACCCAGGAGGGTGCGGCCGCCGGCTCATCTCATCCTTCCGAGGGGCACGGATGGGGCCCTCGAGGATGAGGCTGGCGCCTGGGGGGAGACCCCGGCTCCGACCCCCCGCCGTGCGGGGCTCGGAGAACACAGAAAAGGCTCGGCGTCTGCGTCCTCTCGATGGTTCAGAGCGCTGCGAAGACCGTTTTGGAGTATGTGGAGGCGCTTCCCCCCGATCGCCGGCCGGCGATGGAGCGGCTTCGCTCGATCGCGCAGAAGACCCTTCCCGGCTTTGTCGAGAAGATGCAGTACGGAATGCCGTACTACGCCCGCGCCGGAACGCCCCCTGTTGGGTTGGGGTTCGCGAGCCAGCGAGAGCACATCTCGATCTACGCGGGCGAAGCGGCGCTCGCTCCGCATCGCGAACAGCTCAAGGCCCGCATGGCGGGAAAGGGGTGCGTGAGATTCCGTCGCCCCGAGGAGATCGACTGGAAGCTCGTCGAGTCGCTCTTCCGGTCGGTCGCCGAGTCCTGACGGTCGGGGATCGCGGCGATCGAAGGGCCGTCCGCGGCAGGCTCACTCTTCAGCCGGGAGGCTCTCCTCGAAAATCCTCTCGCCCGGGGCGTCGCCCGTCTCCGCCGGGGCGCCCTCGTCCCAGACCGGAGCCTCCGCCCCGTAGAGCGTCTCCGCCGGCTCCGGCCCGTCCCCCGAAAGCTCGGCGGTCGTCGGAGGGCGCTCGCCGCGGCGCCGCCGACCGAGAAGGAGGCCCGTGAGCACGCCGGCGACCAGAAGGACGCCGAGCGAGCCGAACGCCATCGGAGCCCCGGCGAGGGCGCTCCCGGTCGTCCCCGCGGAGTATACCGGCGAGAAGCTCGCCCTCTCCGAGACCGGACCGGTGACCGTGATGGAGATCGAGGAACGATTGCCCGTGTACGCCCCGACGCCGCTCCCGTTCCAGCCGAGGAACCGCTCCCCGGGGGAGGGGGTCGCCGTGGCGCTGAATTGGCCCCCCGAATCGACCCAGCTCGTTGCCGCGGTAATGTTACCGCCGGACCCCGAACCGACGCTGACGAGGAACTGCTCGGTGAAGTTCACGAGGGCGCTGCCGTTCGAAGTGACGCTCACCGCCACGGCAGCGCCCTGGCTCGGCATGTAGCGCACGCCCGCCGCGACGTACACCGCGGCGACCCCCAAGGTCACCGACCCGTTGAGGCCGTTCACAGTGAGGTCGCCGGTCCCCGAGGCGCCGAGCGTCCCGGCCGTGACGTTCCAGTCGGTACCCGCCGGTAGACCGGACTCACTCACCTTGAGCCAATAGAGCGCCGGAGGCGGGAAGACGCGGTAGACGAACTGTGCCGACTCGACCACCGGTCCCGAGATGGTGACGTTCGCGTACCCCGGGTGGCTGCGGACCCCGGGCCCGACCACGACCGAACCCGTCCCGCTACCGTTCCAGCCGGCGAACCGGTAGTGGTAGGCGGGGGTCGCCGTGAGCGTCAGCGCACTGCCCGAGTCTTGCCAGTAGAGCCCGGCCAGAGGACTCGTGACGCCGTTCGCTGAGGAGGCGATGGTGAGGAGGTACTGCGTGGTGAAGTTCACGTAGAGCGTGCCGTTCCCGCGGATCGTCGCCGTGCCGCCGTTGAACGACGGGCCGGCGATCGTGCTCGGGACGAACCGGGTCTGCGCCACGGCGTTAAGGTAGACGGGGGCGCTCGACACCCCATAATCACCGCCCAGGAGGCTCCCGATGACGAACGTCCCGGATCCGGAATAGCTCTGGTTCCCGATGGTCAGCGTGAAGTTCGTGCCCGTCGGCAGGCCCGAGGAGACGACATCAAGATGGTAGACGGGCAGTGGGACGGGGCGGAAGGTGGCGAACTCGTTGACCGGCCCGACCGGCGTCACCGTTATCGACGCGCTCGTGGCGTTCGAGGAGCCGGCACCAGTCCCCGACCAGGTCAGGAAGAGGTAGCCGGTCGCGGGCGTCGCGTTCAGCGTGACCGGGGTGCCCGGGGCGACCCATTGGCTCGATGGCGTGACCGTGCCGCCGCGGCTTGAGGTCACCGTGAGTCGGAAGATCGGTGCGAACTTGATGACGAGAGAACCCGGCCCGTCGAAGGTCAGGTTCTGCGAACGGGCGGTCGAGTTCGACCAGCCCGTCACGTTCTGGATGAACGGCCGGTAGGCGACGGCGCTCGCCTGGTAGGCGATTCCGTTCGTGGTGTAGACGGTCGCGCCGCTCACCGCGACGTCCTGGCCCCCGGGGACGTTGACCGACGAGCCCTTGGGGGCGATCGCCTGGCTGAAGGGCCCGGCGACGACCGACCAGACGGTTTGGTTCGGAAGACCGGACTCGCTCACGTTGAGCTGGAAGCTCGCTAGGGAGGCGTTCTCCAGGGCGAACGTCACGAGCACGATGCTCTCCGAGGGGACGGCGACCGGCGACGGATAGTTCTCCGACGGGACCCAGTAGAACCCCTTCGTCGAGGTGGGTACGGTCCAGACGACGTAGTTCTGGTAGGAGGCGGAGACCGAGAAGGTCAGCGAGCTCGTCTTGCTCGAGAGGGTCGTGCGATGGTTGAGGGTCACCGACCAGGGGACGCCGGTCGGCAGTCCCTTCTCCTTGAAGGTGATCGCGTACCCCGAGACGTTCGTGCAGGTGGGGGTGACCCCGTAGCCCTGGCACAACGACAGGAAGACGAAGTTCGCCGTCTCGTTGACCGGCCCCTTGAGCTTGACCAACGCACTCGAGGCGTTGGTGTTGACGCTCCCGGCACCGGTGCCGCTCAGGGAGAGGAACGAGAGGTTCCAGTAGTAGCAGTAGCTTACGCAGCTGGGCGGGGAGTAGGTCACGCTGACGGTCACCCCGGCTCCTTTCGGGTACCAATAGCTCCCCGGTATCGGGGAGAAGAGGTAGTTCGACGCCTGGTAGTAGGTGTTCGTCGGGATGATCGGGATCGTCGAGAAGTTGAGCAGCACGAGCTCCGCGAAGGTGGCCTTGATGGCCGACGCGGCGGCGAAGCTCCCCGGGGACGCCGGGGCGAACGTCGGAGCGTATTGAACGCCGTAGCTCACCGAGATCGTGGAAACGGCCCATTCGAAGACCTGGCCGGTTGGGACGCCGGACACCGTGAGGTTCGTTCCGGCCGGACCGCTGCGGGCGTTCCCCTCGAGCTCGGCCGACCAGGGGATCCCCTTCGTCAGGTTCGTCTCGTTGAAGGTGATCGTGACGCCGGGGCCCTGGAAGAACTCCGAGACTACGACCGTCGCCGAGCCGGTCGCCGCGGAGTACGGGAAGTAGCAACCGTAGGCGGTCGGGCAGGATGGGAGGGTCCACGCCAGAAGGACATGGGAACCCTCGACGACCATCGAGGAGTACTCCCCGTCGTACTGTTCCGGGTTCACGGAGTAGCTCGGATAGATGTAGAGCGGGCCGACGAACGAGCTCCCGTTGGTCGTCGAGGTGAGGTAGACCTCCCGCACCCCGCCGCAGTACGAGTAGTTGTAGGAAGTGTAGTTCACGACCGTGCAGAGAGTGTCGTTCAGGAAGGTCGCGATCACGTCGACGGTGCCGTTGGTATCGATGGCGATGGACGGCATGTACGCCGAGTTCAAGGCACCGCCTTGAGGATTCACGAGATTCTCGATGAAACGCGGGCTCGACCAGCTGACGCCGCCATCCGAGGAGTTGGCGACGAAGATGTCCTGCGTGTCGGTGCCGTAGGTGTAGCAGGACGGCGGCCCCCCGTTGTACGCGGTGTACTGGCAGAAGACACCGAGGACCGTCCCGGCGTAGCCGATCACTAGCTGATGGTACTTCGCGCCGTAGGCGAGGACGGGGGACGGGTCGACGAAGACCCCGTTCGGCCGGTAGCCGGGATAGCCGGCGGTCGTCGAGCTGTTCTTCACGGCGTAATGGTACGACCAGGTCGACCCGTTCGTCGACGAGTTCGCGACGAGCAGGTCGTTCGTCCAGATGTAGTATAGACAGGTGTACGGGGCGTACGAGGCACAGTACTGGCTCGAGTAGCTGTAGTTCCACGCCGTCGAGTAGGCGACGTACACCTGCCCGTTCGGCGCGGCGAGGACGTACGGGTTCACCGCGTACATCGTCACATAGCTCGAGTAGTACTTCCCGGGAATCACCCGGAAGTTGGTCTGGTTGGCGAAGGTCAGGCCCCCGTCCGTCGAGACGAGCATGTGGACCTGGGAGCGGTAGTAGCCGCCGATGGTGGTGCTGGAATTGAAGGTCGCCGCGTCGGAAAGGTTCTCCCAGACGACGTAGACGTCTTTCCCGGAGGCGGTGATCCAGTCCCTCATCGGGGGTCGGAAGTACAACGGGGCGTACGACCCGCTGCCGCGGTTGAAGGAGGAGTTCAGGACGACCGGCGTCGTCCAGCTCGCCCCGTTGGTGTAGCTCTCCTGGACCACGAGGCGGTCGTAGTGAAGATAGGTCGGATACAGCCACGGCGGGTAGCCGTAGTAACCGCAGTAGCTACACGCCGCGTTGCCGGACTGGATGTAGCTCAGGACGAGGGTGCCGTTCGCGAGCGAGGTGAGGGCGGGGTCGAACGCCGAGTCGAAGTCTCGGGCGAGCGAGCAGTTGGTGTTCCCGAGGTAGATCGGTGCCGACCACGTCGTCCCGTTGTTCGGGGAGAGCTGGAAGCCGATCAGGTTCGTCGTGACGTTCGAGACGTTTCCGCAATACGATTGGTTCACGAACGCCGTGTAGGCGACGGCGAGCTTGCCGGTCGAGGTGTAGTTGAGGGACGGGTCGTTGGTGATGTTCGGGCAGACCAGGCCGCCGTAGACGCAGCTGCCGTTGCCGACCGGGGGCATCAATTGACTCGTGAAGAACGTGCCCCGGCCCGAGCTGGGCGGTGAGCCGCTGAGCGCGGGAGGGCTATTCGGCCGAGCCGGTCCCGCCGAGGCCGGGGGCACCGGTCCAAATTGGCGGGCCGTTGGGGCGGGGGGGCTCGCCGCGATCGGCGAGGGCCCGACCCCGACCTCGGAGGGCCGAGCGGGCGGGGCGAGAGCGTGGCTCGGGGAGATCAGCCCGGCCGAGGCGCCCTGTAACAGGAAGAGGAGGACGACCAGCACTCCGGCCGCCATGCCGACCCGGCGCGTCCCGACCGCTCGGCGCTCGATCGCTCGGCGTTCGTTCGGCGGCGGATTCGGCGACTGGAGATTTCGGTTCATTCGGGGGCTCCTTCGGCGGGGCTCGGGTCGGACCACGGCTCTTCAGACGGTGCATCGGCGTCGGCCGGGGAGTCGGCCACGGCCGACGGGGGTTGATGGGGTGGGGGTGTCGACTCTGAGGGAGGGGGCGGAGCGCGGCCCTTCAGTCGGGAGATGAGGAGCCCCGCGAGGAGCCCGCCAACCAGGCCGATGGCACCCAAGATCCCCCACGTCGCCGGGTTCGACCAGGTTCCCGAGACGCTGTTGTGGGGCGGAGGCAGCGGGACGAACGTCGCGAACTCGCTGAGCGGTCCGTTGATGGTGAGCTGGACCTGGGGGAGCTCTCCGGAGTAACCGCCCGTGCCGTTGGCGCCCCAGCCAACGAACTCGTAGCCCGACTCCGATGTCGCGTTGATGACGACCTGGCCCCCGGCGCCGACCCACGGCCCGGACGGGGTCATACGGACCGTGCCGCCGAGCGAGCCGGAGACGCTGACGGAGTAGGAGGGCAGGTAGCCGACCGCCACCGAGGTGTTTCCGTGGACGGCGACCTGGGGCGGCACCTGGTTCGGGGAGTACCGGGTGAGCCCGTCGGGGGCGAAGGCGACACCGGCCAACAGTGCATACGTCCCGGCGTGGAACCCCGAGACGTTGAGCCAGCGCGTGTTGGAGGAGTACCCGGTCCCGTTGAACGTCACGTTCCACGTCGTCCCGGAGGCGAGCGGGCTCGTGAGGCTGAAGCGTACGCTGTAGGAGGGGTTCGGCTTGGGGGGAATGAGTCCAAAGATCGCCAGCTCATGGACGGCGCCGGCGACCGAGATCGTCTCGGGATCGGTCGGGCCGGTGTAGGAGCCCGCACCGGTGCCGTTCCAGGCGACGAACTGGTAGCCGGGGTCCGCGTTCGCCTGCAGCCCGATGCTGTCCGTCGGCAGCGCCCACAGGCTGCCCAACGATTGGATCCCGCCGTCCGCGACCGTCGCATAGCCCCCGGTGGTCGAGCTCACCGATACCGAGTACTCGGGCGCGAAGCTGACGGTGGCGGGAGCATGATTGCTGTTGACACAGAAATGGGTGAGGTACGACCCCGGGTTGTACTGCGTGAGGTTGGTGCCGCTCGGCACGGCGTACGGGATGGAGAAGTTGTAGTATCCGAGCCCTCCCGGGGCCGAGCACGGGTAGAGGCTGTTGATGGTGAGGTTCGCGGCGTAGGAGGTGAAGCCGACCCCGTTCACGTAGACGGACCACGGGGTCCCCTCGGGAAGGCCCGACTCGACCCACGTCACGTTGAACCGGTCGCTCGGCAGCGGGTAGAACGTCGCCACCTCGACGATCGGGCCGTTGGAGACGAGCGATGCGTTCGCGCTAGATCCGTTGAAGCTGCCCAGCCCCACGCCGCTCCAGCCGCCGAATGTGTAGGCGCTCTGGGGGAGGGCGGTCTCGTTGAGGATCGCCCCTGCGGCGAGGTAGCGGACACCGGGGGCCGACACGCTCCCGCCGACGCCGGCAAGTACTTCGATGCGGTTCGCCGCCTGGAAGCTCACGTTCACCCAGGTTCCCGGGGTCACCGACTCGA
>JAKIWY010000090.1 GCA_022749835.1 Thermoplasmata archaeon
CGAGCGGCGGGCCGGCGCCGCTCTACAACGCCTCTGCGTACGACGTGTTGACGGTCTATTCCCCGTCGCTCGCCTCGGGGAGCCTCTCGGTCAACGGCGTTGCCGTCGCGTTCCGCGGAGGCGAGGCGAAGCTCGCCCTGTCCCCGGGGGAGTACTCCCTCGCGCTCTACAATGGGAGCGTGTTGGTGGGTGCGACGGACGCGACCCTGACCTCGGGTTCACCGGTCGCGATCACACTGCCGTTCCCCAGGTATCCGGTGGAGTTCCACGAATCCGGCCTTTCTCCCGGAACCCCGTGGGGGGTTCGTTTCGGACTCCTTTCGTCCACCTCGACGACGGCCTGGCTCAACCTTTCCGCCGAGAACGGCAGCTACAACTACACGATTGACCCGGTGGGTGGATACCTAGCTCCTCGCCACCTGGGTCCGCTCGGCGTCCTCGGGGGTCCCGTGGCGATCGACCTCTTCTTCTGGACCTTCAACTACACCGTCCGCTTCGAGGCGTCCAACCTCCCCTCGGGAACCCCCTGGTCCGTGACCCTCGACTCGGCGACGGCGAGCGTCCCGGGTCTGAACCAATCGTTCCTGCGGCCGAACGGGACGTACCAGTACACCGTGGACGTCGCCAATACCTACGAGGCCCAACCGGCCAACGGGACCGTCACGGTCGAGGCGGGGTCGCCGTTGGTCTCGGTCTCCTTCTCGCTTCGGCCCGCCTGGGCGACCGGCGTCGTCCGCCCGATCAACGCGTCCGTCCTCATCAACGGCCAGCCGGTGGCGGTGACCAACGGCGCGTTCAACCTCTCGGAGCTGCCTGGCAACTACGAACTTGAGGGGCAGGCGACCGGTTACACCCCGGAGTTCACCAATGTCACTCTGACGCCGGGGAATACGAGCTTTTTCAGCTTCGTTCTGAACCCGCTCCCACTCAAGAGCCACACCAACCCCAGCCATCCCGGAGGAGGCTCCTCGTCCGGTCCACCCTATCTGCAGATCGCGGCGGGGGCGGCCGCGCTCCTCGCGGTGGGAGTCGCCGGTGCCCTGGTCCTCTACCGTCGGCGAACACCTCGCCGCTGACCCGCCGGCGGTTCAGCGGCGGAATCACGGGGTCGACCCGATGCCTCCCGACCCGTCGGGCCGTATGGAGGTTTCATCAATATCAAGGGACTCCGCTGGGCGTGGCGTCGGAGCCGGGTCCAGAGTCATTGGAGCTGCTTACGGGCTCCCGATCCCTCCCGTTGGCGTTCCTCGTCGACGGGGACAACGCCTCCGCGAGTCTGGTCGGCGAGATGCTCGCCGAGGCCAGCCGATACGGCTCCGTCGAGATACGCCGGGTGTACGGCGACTGGGCCTCCGGCAAGCTCTCCTCTTGGCGTCCGACGGTCCAGGAGCACGCCCTGGTGCCGGTCCAGCAGTTCACGGCGGTATCGGGGAAGAACGCGACCGACAGCGCCCTCATCATCGACGCCATGGACATCCTGCACGGGGGCCGGATCCGGGGCTTCTGCATCGTCTCCTCCGATTCCGACTTCACCCGGCTCGCCACGCGTCTGAGGGAGTCGGGTATGTTCGTGGTCGGGATCGGGAGGGCCCAGACCCCATCGGCGTTCCGCAACGCCTGCAACGTGTTCGTCTCCACGGAGAATCTCCTGCCGGAACCGGCCAGCCCGGCAGCGGCCCGCGCCCCGGCCCAGGTTCCTCCCCCGCGAAGGCATCCCGGAACGGAATCATTCGAAGCCAAGCCGCTGCGCAAATCGCCGGCCGAGGCGTTCGACCTGGTCCAGAAGGCGTTCGACGCGGTCGTCGGTGAGGACGGATTCGCGAGCCTCGCCAGTGTCGGGAACGCTCTGCTGAAGCTCGACCCCGCCTTCGATTCACGCAGCTACGGCAAGAGCAAGCTCGGCGACCTGCTCGAAGCGATACCGGGGAAGTACGAGCTCCAGCGGCCCCCGACCCGGACCTCCGGAGCCGTCCTGGTAAGGCGACGTCTTTCCGGGAAAGGTTAGCGCGCTGCCCTCCCGGGCGCTTTCACCCGCGCGTGGCCTGTCAGCCGCATTCGCTTTCGGGTCTACCTCTTGCTTTGGGGCCGGACGCGGGGCATCGTGGACCAAAGCGATGTTGGGAGTCCAAAGCGCGCCTCAAGGTCTGGCTTGTCGCCGCGCCCCTGGCCGGCCCAAACCAAGGACCGTTCCCGGCGGAGGCGCGCGCCCGAAGCCGGCGATTCGACAAGGTCCGTCGGCTGAGGGGCTCTCCCGGCCGATGAGACGGCCCCGTGGGCCGGGATCGGTGTTCTCGGTGCCTGTCGAGCCGTAGGAATTGGTTGACGAGACCGCCTCACCGTTCAGGCATACTGGTGTGCTGTCCGTCGAGCCCCCCCCGGGGGGGGGAGCCCCGCGCGGGGACCGGCCCTAGGACCGGAGCGGCCTTCGACTGTCTCCGATGAGCGCTTCGCCGCAGAGGACGAGGCCGGCCAGAACCGCCAGGAAGGAGCCGAGAGCGACTAGCACCCAGCCACCGACAACGGCCCACGTCACGGCCCCTAGGACGACCAGAACGATCCCGCCGGTGAGCGTCTTCTCGACGCCACGGTAGTGGGTGTAACCAGAGAACGCCAGCACGATGAACCCAAGCACGACCGCGATGAATCCGTACACGATAGCCCCCGCGTCCGTTCCGAACCGCTCGCCGAGGCCACCCGGACCGAAGCTGAGGAGGAACCCCACGATGCCGCCGACGATGATCAGAACCGCGCCGAGAGCCGCCAGGATCGTTACCAAGCTCCGTTGAACCATAGTCTTACCGATTTGCTCAGGCGGTCGAATGGGATAGTCGCTCCCTTGATTCTACTCAAGGTGGATCCGAAAGAATGCGTGGAACGAATCCGCCCCGTACGTCGCCGTAATGATCGATGCGTTCGCCCACGTTGGTGCGATGGCGTCCCGGTGACCGACCTCGCTCGGAAGCCGGTGCGGGGCTACGGAGCGGCCGCGCCGCTCGGCAGCCCCGACCCGAGCGCGTGTTGGCTTCCGTGCGAGATCAGGGCGGGGGCCAATAGGACGAGCACCGGGAGGGCCAGGACCGGATAGACGAGCCCTGCGATCGGGAAGATGAACCCGAGGATCGGGGCGCTGAGGCCGAGCAGCAGGAAGGCGTAGGCGCCGGCTCCCGCGCTCAGCCACGGGTCCCGGTAGCGAAGGCTCGCGAGGCTGATCCCGACGACCACGCCCAGGCCACCCGCCCAGAGGAGCCAGACGCCCGCGATCGTCGCGTCCGCTGCGAGAGGGGCGGCGGAGCGCAAGCACGTCAGCGCCTTGGTGGGCGATCCCTGGATGCAGTTCGCCATCGCGTCGGACGTTGTGAAGGAGAGAGCCATCGGCAGGACGATCAAGAGCACCCCGATCGTTCCGAGCATGCACAGGAACGACGCCGCCCAGAACCGTCGGTCCAGCGGGCGGAAGGAGGCAAAACCCATTCGATAAATCGTCAAGGAGACCGCGAACAGGATCGCCCCGGCGAGGGTGAGAAGGGCGGTGACCTGGATGAGCCCGGCTTCGGCCAACCCGGGTGGGGCCAGGCGGTACCCCGTGATCAGGAACAGGGCCACGGGAAGGACGAGGCCCACCACCCCGGCGGCGAGGCCCACGGCGGATCCGATGGCGATGCGGCGTAGCCCCTTCGACTCGTCTTCGATCCGCGCTGGACCTTCGCGATTCATCGAAGTACTTCCCGGAGCCGAAGCCGTGGTAGACTGGGAAGGGGTCCGCGGACCCCCGTCGCGCGGCTCGCGCACGAGACCGATGGCATGGGGGGTGACCTGAAGGATGGCACGAGCTCTTCCGCCTTATCGGTTCCGACGCTCGGGATTCCGTGGAACATGTGCACGAAGACGACGGCCGCCGCGAGAGGGATTCATCCCAGCACGGATGACTCTCTATGCGCTCGGCGCCGCCGGGCTGGGGGGGACCGGCCGGTGGATCGGCCCGGGTCCATTCGCTGCGGGCGTCGCGACCTCATGGGCCACCGCCTGGCCGATCGCGGCCACATCCTCGACCAGCGTCCGGCTGGCCTCCACGACGACGCGGGCGCCGGCGATGACGCGCTGCGCTACGTCGTGTTCTCCGATCTCGAGGTCGTGAGCGAATGCAGTGTCGACGACGACCGGAACCTCTGCGATCTCGACGGTCACGTCCTTCGCCTTGCCGACGATTGTGCCCTCCATGGTTGCTTTCTCCGACTCCTCGAACGGCCGGAGCCTCGGTCGAGGGATAAGCCGCCCCTTGGTTTGAATTGAGGGCGAGGGAAAGGCTCGACCGGTCCGCGCCCTACTCGGTCGGACGCACCGTGGGCGGAACGGTGAATATCCGGTTGCCGCTGCCCTGGTCCGAATCGAGATGGTCGATCCCGCTCAGGATATCGATCACGCCATGGCCCCGCGCGGAGAGGCGGTACGGTTCCTCCGCCGAGTGGGAGACGAGCCCGCTCTCGACGAGCTTGCGAAGGTGGAACGCGATCTTGGACGTGTCATCGAGCTGGGCCGCCTCCATCGCCTGCATGAAGGTGCACGGGCCTTCGGCCAGGCGCCGGAGCACGAGCCGGCGGATCGGATTGGAGAGCGATTCCAGCGTGGTGTGCGCGTCCGCGGCGACGATGGAGGCCCGCACGGCGATGGCGCCCGTCGCCGAGATCTTCGCCGGGTTGTATCCCACGGCGAGCGGGCCCTTGCCGTCCAGCAGGGCCCGGATCTCCTCCAGGAGTTTAGAGATGTCCTCCTCCCGGTGGCGGGCCAATAGCTCCTCGATCGCCGCCAGGACCACCGCGGCTCGTTCCTTGGACGCGGCGAAATCCTCGACCGCGTCTCGGAGGCGGAATGGATTCTCCGCGTCGAGCGGAAGGTGGCTCACTCGCTCGATCGCGGCGGGCGGCGGTGGGGGAGTGATGAGCAGCACATCGAACCCGCCCGGCCCGGCCAACTTCCGGGCGAGCTCGACCGGGTCGCGAGGTGGGGTGCGAGTGTCCACCAGGGAAAGCTGTTCCCGGATGAGCTCGAGGACGCGCAGGACCTGCGCTCGGTTGATCGGCTTTTCGAGGTAATCGAACGCCCCGGTCTGGATCGCCCGGACCGCGGACTCGACCGATCCCTTTCCCGTGAGGACGACGACGATGAGGCGCGGCCAGCGCTTCCGGGAGTCGACGAGGAGCTCCATACCGCTCTGCCGCCCGACCCGCGTGTCCGTGAACAACACGTCGAACTCGCGTTCCTCCAGCGCGCCCAGCGCCTCCTCCACGGACGCGACGCCCACGACCGAGTGGCCGTGGTCCGTGAGGTGAGCTCCCAGCTCATCTCGCAACTCTGAATCGGCATCCACGATCAGTATCCGCATGGTCGTCGGCACTCACCGGACCCGCGGATATCTTCCAAGCTCCACCGAGGCAATCTCTCGCATTGGCCGCGGTACCCACCGGGTGGGCTCCCGGAATGCCGGGTAGATTGCGCGGCGTATAAGACGGCGACCGAGGAGACCGCGCCGACCCTCGCCTCCCGGATGATCACCCCGGACCCCGCTCGCGTCGTCCGTTCCATCGACGCGGGTCGATCGAGTCGGAGGGGTTCGGTGGTCCCAGGTTCCGTTCGCGTTCCGCAATCCGGCTCAAGCCGCGCTCCTAATACGAGCAGACCTAGGAGGCGCCAATGAAAGCCCAACTCGCCCTGTTAGTCGCCCTCAGTGCCATCGTCGCGATCAGTCTCCTGTTGACCTCGAGCGCTCTCGGTGCCCCGCAGATCTCCTTTGGCTCGTCGAGCGTCACGACCACCGGCGCTGGAAGTAGCGCCTCCCACGGCGTCGCCACGAAAGTCTTCGCCTCAGGGGGAGCGGTGGTCTCCTGCGGCCAGGCGAAGATCGCGCTCGGCGCGGCGGGCAACTTCCGGGTGCTGGCGGGAACCACGGTGACCAATACCGGGAACACGGTCGTGAAAGGCAATCTCGGAGTCAGCCCCGGCACCGCGATCACGGGGTTCGGCCCCGGCAAGGTCACCGGCACGATCCACGCGGGCGACACGGCCGCTGCGGCCGCGCAAACCGATCTGGTCACGGCGTACAACGACGGGATGGGACGGACGAACTGCCCTACCGCTGTCGCGGGGAACCTCGGCGGCCAGACGCTCGGCCCGGGACTCTACAAGTCCACCTCGTCCCTCTCTATCTCCTCCGGGGACCTCACGCTGACCGCCCACGGTCACCCGGGCGCGGTGTTCATCTTCCAGGTCGCGTCGAAGTTCACCACGACCTCCGGCCGCCACGTCTACCTGTCGGCGGGAGCTCAGGCCGCCAACATCTACTGGGTCATCGGCAGCTCGGCGACCCTCGGGACCACTTCGGTGGTCTTCGGGAATATCCTCGCGCACAAGTCGATCTCCCTGGCGACCGGCGCCGTTCTCCACGGGAAAGCCCTCGCGCACCTCGGTGCCGTGACCCTCGCCGGCAATATCGTCTACCGTCACGCCCCGTTCCTCGGAGCGACGGCGTCCGTCGCCGGAAGCACGTCGGGTCGCGCGAGGCCGGGGGCGTAGACGGGGTCGCGAGGACCCCGCATCGGAACGGGCACCCTCCCTCGGCTGGGAACCCCCCGTTCCGGTTTCTTTCCCCTGCGTCCTGAGTCTTGGAGCGTAACGAATCCGGGGAGATCGGATCGGACGAAGCGCTCCCTCGTCATTCCGGATCGCATCGTGAGGCGTCACGTTGCGGAAAGCCCGGCCGTCGTTCGACGCCTCTCACGGCGCCACCGTCGAAGGGCG
>JAKIWY010000091.1 GCA_022749835.1 Thermoplasmata archaeon
CAGATCCACCACCTCCAGTGGAGCGAGTCGTCGCGTCACGGAAGCGGATTCGGGTGACGCCGGCGGAACGAGAGGCCGGCGACCGCGAGCGCGACCCCGAGGAGCACGAAAGCGAAACCCAAGCCGGAGAGCACCAGCCCCGCAAAGTTCGGCGTCGACGAACATGCCGCCGGGAAGCTGCAATTCCCGAGGCATGGGCTGGAGCAAGAGATGTCACGCGGCGTGGCGAGAGCGACGAACAAGCCGAGCCCCACGAGGAGTACCCCCAAGATCATCGGGATCAGCGGGCCGTAGACCGCTATGGGGCTGAACCAGCGACTCGTCGGTCGAGGGAATGAGGTCGACATCGGCCCGAACCGCGGGAGTCGCGTAAGCCGACCGGTGGTGATGAACCCTCCGGTCCCCGCCCTCGAGGGGCCCGTTCGCCAGAGCAACGGTGGAGGGCAGAGACCCGATCATCTCTTCCACGGCGTTTCGGACAGGGGAGAACCACCCCGGCCGCTCACAAACCACTATAGGCGAGAAGGGCCATGCTCTGGTACTGGTCCCCGGAGCCTTCCAGGGGACGTGCGAGGGGTCACTGAGTGCCCGAGCCCGGTCCCGCGAGTGTTTCTGCGAGCCGTTCGACCGTCGCCCGACTCATGGTGCCCACCGACGCGAACTTCATGGGCGACGTCTTCGGCGGGGTGATCCTGGCCGAGGTCGACCGGGCCGCTTACGTCACGGCCCGTCGGCATGCCCGCCAGAACTGCGTGACCGCCTCCTTCGACCGGGTCGATTTCCTTCGCCCGGTGCACGTCGGGGATGTCGTAGATTTCGATGCTCGTCTGACCTACGTCGGCCGCTCCTCGATGGAGGTGCTGGTCGAGGTGAGGGCGGAGGACCTCTCCGGCGGTGAGCCGCGCTTGGTCGGCACCGCCTACGTCACCATGGTCGCCGTGGGGTCCGACCGCCGACCTTCGGCCGTCCCTCCCCTCACGCCGGAGACCGAGGACGAGCGACGACGCTTCGAAGAAGGGAAGCGGCGCATGCAGGAGCGCCGGAGCAGCCGGCCGAACGCCCTGGCCCATCACGAGATTCACGATCCGTAAGGAGTGAGAAAAGATGCTGTGCGAAATGTGTGGAAACGATGTCGAAACGACGAGCCGCGTCAAGGTCGAAGGTTCGGTCCTGAGGCTATGTCCGGATTGCGCCCGGTTCGGGGAGGCCGTCGAGGCGCCGCCGGCGCCGGCGCGAGCCTCGAGCACCGGTGCCCCGGCCCCGATCGGTGCCGCCTCACGACCGTTGGGCCGCAGTCGCTCCTTCGAGGAGCGCGATCTGTTCAAGGAGCTCCCGGAGATGGAGCTGGCCGAGGACTGGGGGAAGCGGATCCGCCAGGCGAGGGAGAAGCTTCTCTGGAGCCCCGAAGAGTTCGGTAAGCGGCTCAACGAGAAGAAATCGATCATCCTCAAGCTGGAGTCTGGGTCGTTCCGGCCTCCGGACGCGACGATCCGAAAGATCGAACAACTGCTCAAGGTGCGCCTGAGGGCAGAGCCGGCGGGTCCGGCCACCTGAACCGGGCTCACCTTTTTGGCCCCCCCCGCCTCTCGAAATCTATCCGTGAGACGGGGGACGATGGGAGAGAGTTGGCCGATGCCGGTCTACGAGGTCAAGGCGACTTTCCGGGCGCCGCTCAAATTCGTCTACGAATGGTGCACCGATTACCGCCCGCAGGACGCCCGCCTGGAGTCCGAGAACTACGAACGCAAGATCCTCCGACGGTCTTCGCGCGAGGTGATCTATGAGGACCTGGAAGATTCGAAGGACGGTTGGTTCTGGGCCCGACACGTCGTCCGTCTCTTCCCGCCGAACCGCTGGCACTCTGACACCGTGGGGAGCCATCGGGCGCTCTCCCTCGAATATCGTCTTGCCGCACTGCCCGGCGGCCGCACTCAGCTGACGCTTACAGCCCGGCGACGTCCGTACGGTGTGGGCGGCAAGAACCCGCCGAGGGCGAAGTGGGAGGGGCCGGTCGCGATGTCCTGGAAGAGGTTCGGCCGGGCGATCGAGCGCGACTACCAGAAGACCCGGGTCCGCAGGTGACGCGGGAAACTCATGCCTCGGGCGATCGGCGGCCGATCCCGCCTCAGGGCCGCTCGCGGGAAGCCGGGTAGCGAGCGGCGAGCGCCCAGAGCGGCGGCCGACTCCTCGCATTCGGGGAACGAGTCCCGGGGCCGACACGGGTCATCGGCTCAAAGCGCCGGCGACTCGTCTCGACCCGCAAGTCTCCGGGCGCGCTATTCGCCGTTCCCTCGATGAGGACGGAGCGGTACTGCGTGAGCAGCGATTCGGCCCTGCGCAGGTAGAGCACGCCGGCGGCCACCAGGCCGGCGACCGAGATCAAGCTCAGCCAAGCCCAGGGGGAAAGAATGGCGAGCCCGGTCAGGGTCAGCGCCGCGGTCCACAGCACGGAGCCGGACGAGAGCACCGTGCGTGTCGCCCGCAGGTCACGGTGCGATAGCTCGATGGCGACCCCCTCCGGGCCCGTACTCTTGTGAAGGGCTCTTCAGTTCATCGGCGGCCGACCGGCGGGAGGGGGGCGCAAGAGTCGCTCCAAGATCGCCTTCTGCGCATGGAGCCGGTTCTCGGCCTGGTCCCAGATCGCCGCTCGGGGTCCGTCCATCACCGAGTCGGTGATCTCCATCCCCCGGTGGGCCGGGAGGTCGTGCAGAACCCACACGTCGGGGGAGGCGAGGGCGACGAGCGCGTCGTTGATCTGGTAGCCCTGGAACGCCTTCTCCCGGGCCTCCTTCTCCCCCTCATCCCCCATCGACACCCACACATCGGTGTAGAGCGCGTCCGCCCCGCGGGCGGCGGCCTTGGGGTCGGTCGAGAAGGTGAGGCGCGAGCCCGTCCGCCGGGCGATCTCCTCCGCCTTCTGGACGACGTCGGCGGGGGGCCGGTACGCCTCCGGTATGGCGCAGGCGACGTCGAGCCCGACCATCGCCCCGCCGATGAGCAGCGAGTTGAGCACATTGTTCCCGTCGCCGACGTAGGCCAACCGACGGCCCCGGAACACTCCTTTCCAGCGCTCGGCGAGCGTAACGAGGTCCCCCACGATCTGGCAGGGGTGCTCGCGGTCGTCGAGCGCATTGACGACCGGTACGGAAGCAAAGCGGGCGAGCTCGACCATGTCGATGTGTCGGTAGGCCCGGTAGACGATCGCATCGACGTAGCGCGAGAGGACCCGGGCCGTGTCGGCGATCGTCTCCCCCCGGCCCAGCTGCATCTCCTTGGCCGCCAGGGAGATCGCGTGGGCGCCGAGGTCGTTGATGGCGACCTCGAAGGAGGTGCGCGTGCGGGTCGACGGCTTTTCGAAGATCAGCGCGATGTTCGTTCCCTGGAGCGTCGCGCTCAGATTCCCGTCGACCCGGGCCCGCTTCATCTCCCGAGCCCGCTCGATCACCTCGGAGAGGTCGGTCGAAAGGTCGGCGATCGACAGGAGGTCTCGCTTGTCGGACTCCGGGTTCATCGCCGTCGGAACCCGGGTCGGTGGTAAAGCACTGTTGTCTCGCGAGCGACCCACGGGCACTCGCCCCGTCGCCTCCGGGTTTATCTGGGAGACGTTCTTCGCCGCGCCCGAGGGATCGTTCTGCCGGCCTCGAAGAAATCAGGCAACTCCGCGAGGAAGACGCCGTCTCGGCCCGCCCCCCGCACCTCGGGCGGCAGTGCCCGCAAGGTGTACATGGTCAGCGGCGGCGTGACGAAGTTCGCCAAGGCCCATCCGGCGATGGACTTCCGGCTGATGGTCAAGCGGGCGTACGACGCGGCGCTCAGGGACGTCCCGTCGTTGACGCCCGACCGCATCGACGGAAGCCGAATCTCCTACTTCTCCGACCATTTCTCCCGCCAGCTGAAGGCGGCGAGCATGGTGCAGGACTACCTGGGGCTCAACCCGAAAGGTTCGGTACGCATCGAGTGGGGCGGCGCCACCGGGGGCGAATGCTTCCAGGCCGCGTACGAGGCCGTGGCGAGCGGACGGATGGAGGTCTGCCTCGCCGCGGGCTACGAGACGATGAGCCGGGTCGCCACCTGGAAGGGCAACGAGTTCATCGCGCTCGCCTCCGACACCAACTTCGACTTTCCGCTCGGTGGCTTCTACACCGGCTACTACGCCCTGATGGTCGTCCGGCACATCTACGAGTACATCCGGTTGAAGAAATTCGCCCACATCAAGGACGAGCGCGAGGCGCAGCGCCTCGCCATCGCCGAAGGCTCGAGGGTGATGAGCTTGGTCTCCGTCAAGAACCACCTGAACGCCCTCCACAACCCCTACGCACAGTACCCGAAGCGCCTGAGCGTCGAGGACGTGCTGCGCTCGGAGATGATCTCCTATCCGATCACCCGCGAGCAGATCTGCACCATGAGCGACGGCGCCGCCGTCGCGATCCTCTGCAGCGAGGCGAGGGCGAAGGAGTTCACCGACCGGCCGGTCCGGGTGACCGGCGTCGGTTGCGGCACGGACACCATGCGGCTCGCCGACCGCCCGTTCGGAAAGGTCCCGCTGATGCCCGGCGAGCGGGCGAGCGACTACGAGGAGCTCCCCTACCCTGGAGTCCACTCGTTCCGCGCCGGCCGCTCCGCAGGCCTGGAGGCGTACCGGATGGCCGGGATCACGCGCCCGAACCAGGAGCTCGACTTCATCGAGCTGCACGACGCCTACGCCTCGAGCGAGATCCAGACGTACGAGGACCTCGGGCTGTGCAAGTACGGCGAGGGGTACGACTTCGTGGAACGGGGCGACCCGTTCCTGACGAACGTCGACTACCCGTTCCCGACGCCGAACGCGGGCGCGACGCCGGTCAATCCCTCCGGTGGTCTCATCGCCTGCGGGCATCCCGTCGGCGCGACCGGGCTCATGCAGGCCGTCTTCGCCCACTGGCAGCTCCAGGGCCGGATCAAGAAGCACTTCGGGGACGGCACCCTCCAGATCAAGGATGCGAAACGGGGCGCGATCCACAGCCACGCGGGCACCGGCTCCTCGGTGACGGTGTCAATCCTCGAGCGGGGGTTCCGCCCGTGAAGCGGCCCCGCGTCTTCGAAAAGTTCCGCGACGTGCAGGCCGAGCTCGAGCGCTCGGGCCGCGCGATCTTCCGCGACGCGAAGGGCGTGGAAAGCCTCGTGATCCGGTATCCCTACTCGATCACCTACATCCACAGCTACGCCGAGGACTCCCCGTTCTTCCTGGGGCTCGCCGAGGGCCGCCTGATGGGCAGCCGCTGCACGAAGAAGGGCTGCCGGTTCGTCTACGCCACTCCGCGCGGACATTGCATGGTGTGCGGGGGCGCGACGCAATGGCTCGAGATGCCGAAGGTCGGCCGTGTCCACTCCTGGACGACCTGCCATTACGGGAGCGAGGCGTTCCTCAAGGAGACCCCGTACAACCTTGCCCTCATCGAGTTTGACGGGGCGGGAAGCCTCCTGCTGGTGCGCCTGAAGCAGGCGACCGAGCAGGAGATCTACGTGGGGATGCCGGTCGAGGCGCGCTTCGACCCCGAGCCGACGTTCTCGGTCACGGACGTCTGGTTCGTTCCGAGCCCCTCGGGGAACGCCCAGCGCCCGGTGCCTCCGTAGGGAGAGCGGCGGAGAGGACGTGGGGAGACCCGGCCCGAACGGTCGGACTCCAAGGCTCCCCCAGGGCGACGAGGAGCGCTCCGCCTCGCTGCGCCGGTACGCCGAGGTCCACCGACGCTCGATCGAGGACGTCCGGGCGTTCTGGGAGCCGATCGCACGCCAAGAGATCACCTGGATCCGGCCGTTCACCCGGACGCTGGATTGGGAACTTCCGTTCGCCCGCTGGTTTCCGGATGGCGAGCTCAATGCGTGCGACAACTGCCTCGACCGTCACCTCGGGACGCCCGTCGAGGAGCGGGTCGCCTACCATTGGGAAGGCGATGACGGGGAGCGGCGGGCGATCACCTACGGTGGGCTCTATCGCGAGGTGAACCGCCTCGCCGGGGCACTCGATGCCCGCGGGTTCAGCTCCCGGGATTTCGCGGCGGTCTACCTCCCGATGATCCCCGAGCTTCCCGTCGCCCTTCTCGCGCTCGCCCGGCTGGGCATCCCGTTCACGACCGTCTTCTCCGGGTTCAGCGCTACGGCCCTATCCTCCCGGGTGAACGACCTTGGGGCCCGTCTGATCCTCACCGCCGATGGCGGCCGCCGACGCGGAAAGGTCGTGCCCCTCAAGGAGATCGTCGACCACGCCCTCGAGAGCACCCCGTCGGTCACGACGGTCGTCGTCGCCGAGAGGACCCGGCTACCGGTCCCGATGGCTCCGGGGCGCGACGTGGCGTGGTCGTCCCTGCTCGCCGAGGGGCCGGGGAGGATTCCTGTGAAGCCGGTCTCCTCGACCCACCCGCTCTTCCTCCTCTACTCGTCGGGCACGACGGGCGCCCCGAAGGCGATCGCCCACTCGACCGGCGGATACCAGGTCTACGCCACGACGAGCGCCCGGGAGGTGTTCGACCCCGGCCCCAAGGACGTCTTCTTCTGCGCCGCCGACATCGGTTGGGTCACCGGTCACAGCTACATCATCTTCGCACCGCTCGCCCTCGGTCTCACGTCGGTCCTCTACGAGGGGGCGTTCGACTTTCCGAGCCCGAGCCGGCTCTGGGAGATGTGCGAGCGATACGGCGCCACCATCCTGTACACCTCCCCGAC
>JAKIWY010000092.1 GCA_022749835.1 Thermoplasmata archaeon
AGGAGTTCGAGCGGCGGGTCCGGCCGAAGGACTGGTCGGTGCACTGCCACAACGACTTCGGCCTCGCCACCGCCAACACCCTCACCGCGCTCGAGGTCGGGGTGACGAGCCCGCACGTCTGCGTGAACGGCCTCGGGGAGCGGGCCGGCAACGCCTCCTTCGAGGAGGTGGCGATCGGGCTCGAGATGCTGTACGGAGTGAAGAGCGGGATCCGCACCGACCGGCTCTACGAGCTATCTCGCCTCGTGGAGGAGCTCTCGGGGGTGCCGGTCGCCGCGAACAAGGCGCTGGGGGGGTACTACTCCTTCTCCCACGAAGCCGGTATCCACACGCACGGCATCCTCGCCCACACGCTCACCTACGAGCCGATCCAGCCCGAGTCGCTCGGCCGGCAGCGCCAGATGATCCTGGGAAAGCACACCGGCAAGGCGGCGCTGGTCGAGAAGCTCAAGGAGCGCCAGGCGACCGCTACCGACCCGCTCCTTGCCGAACTTTTGCGGCGGGTGAAGAGCGCGACGGAGTCCCACTCGAAGGAGGAGATCCGGGGGTTCCTCCAGGAGTACCGGGCCCTCTTTGAGCATCCGGGCCTCTCGGACCAGGACTTCTGGGCGATGGTCGAGTCGGTCGGCATCCTGGAGGCAAGACCATGACGACGGGAAACGGGGGCCACGGGATGACGCTCGCCGAGAAGGTCATGGCGCGCGCCTCGGGGCACGAGCGGGTCGAGCCGGGGCAGATCATCGAGGGAAACGTCGACCTTGCGATGATGCACGAGCAGGGGGCCCAGACGGTGGGGCCCTTCCACGACATGGGCGCCGAGAAGGTGTGGGACCCGGAGCGGGTCGTCATCGCGATCGACCACTGGGTGCCGGCATCCACCGAGGGCGCTGCGGTCCTCCATCGCATCCTGAGAAAGTTCGCGCAAGAGAAGGGCCTGCCCCATTTCTATGACGTCGGCAACCACGGCATCTGCCACCAGATCCTCGCGGAGAACGGCTGGGTCGTCCCCGGCGACCTCGCCGTGGGGACGGACTCCCACACGAACATGCTCGGCGCGATGGGCGCGGTCGCCTCGGGGGTCGGCCCGACCGAGATGGCGGCGGTCCTCGCCCTGGGCCGCCTGTGGCTGAAGGTTCCCACGACCCTCTCGGTGAAGGTCACCGGCCGGCTGGGCAAGGGGGTCACCGCGAAGGACCTCGTGCTGAGGGTTCTCGGCGAGGTGAAGACGACCGGCGCCGCCTACAAGGCCGTCGAGTTCTCGGGAGCGGTGGTCGAGCGTTTCTCGATGCCCGAGCGCTTCACGATCTGCAACATGACCACCGAGATGGGCGCGAAGTGCGGCATGGTCGCCCCGGACGCCCACACGTTCGAGTACCTCGAAAAGATCGCAAAGCACCCGATGCACCCGCTCACGGCCGACCGTGACGCCCGATACGAGCGGACGATCGAGGTCGACGTCGACGGGATGCCGCCGATGGTCGCCTGCCCGAACACTCCGGACAATGTGCGGCCGCTTCCGGAGGTCGTCGGAGAGCACGTGCGCGTCGACCAGGCGTTCCTGGGCTCGTGCACGAACGCGCGGATCGAGGACATGCGCGAGGGGGCCGCGATCATGAAGGGGGCGAAGGTCGCCCACGGAGTGCGCTTCATCGTCTCCCCCGCGTCGACCCCAATCTACCAGCAGTGCCTGAAGGAGGGGATCATCGACATCTTCACCGAGGCGGGAGCGGTCTTCACGAACTCGAGCTGCTCCGCCTGCTTCGGGGGGAACATGGGGATTCTCGCTCCGGACGAGGTCTGCGCCTCCTCCTCGAACCGGAACTTTCCCGGACGCATGGGGGCGAAGAACGCGAAGATCTACCTGATGAGCCCGGCGGCGGTCGTGGCGACGGCGATCAAGGGCGAGATCGCCGATCCCCGGGAGTACCAGTAGGGGCTCTCGATGGAGGACGTCATCGAAGGCCGAGTGTGGACCCTCGGGCGCGACGTCGACACCGACGGGATCATCAGCGGCAAGTACCTCACCATCATCGACCCGAACGAGCTCAAAAAGCACGTCTTCGAGATCGCCCTCCCCGAGTTCGCCGCTCTTGCCCAACCCGGCGACATCCTGATCGCCGATGAGAACTTCGGCTCGGGGTCGAGCCGGGAGCACGCCCCGGCCGCCCTCAAGGCGATCGGGGTCGGGGCGATCGTCGCGGATTCGTTCGCCCGCATCTTCTTCCGCAATTCGATTAACCTCGGCCTGCCTGCCGTCGAGGCCCGGGGGGTCCGGGCGATCTTCGAGAAGGGTGATATCGCCCGCCTGGAGATGCGGGCGGGCCGGATCACGAATTTGAGGACGAAGGCGTCCGTGAAGTTTCCCCCGCTTCCCCACCACCTTCTGGATCTCCTCGAGGCCGGTGGCCTCGTCGAGAAGGTGCGTAGAGAGCTCGCGGCGCGCTCGAGCAAGGTCACGGCATGACGGGCCGCTACCAGATCGCTTTTCTCCCCGGCGATGGCACGGGCCCCGAGGTCCTCGCCGAGGGGCGAAAGGTCATGGACGCCCTCGGCGAGAACGATGCGTCGCCCTGGGAGGTGCGCGACTACCCGGGGGGCGCCCTCTACTACCGGGACCATGGGAAGGAGTGGGAGCCGGAGACCGAGGCCGCGGCGAAGAGCGCCGACGCGGTCCTCCTCGGCGCCGTCGGTTGGCCGGGCGTCTCGCTGCCGAACGGCGACATCGCCGGCGCTGCGCTCGTCCTCGGCATGCGGCAGAGCCTCGACCTCTACGCCAACGTTCGGCCCTGCCAGCTGTACCCTGGAGTGCTCCACCGGATCAGCGGGGAGCACCGACAGGTCTGGGCGCCCAAGAACGTCGACATGGTGATCATCCGGGAGAACACCGAGGGTCTCTACGCTCCGACCCACGGCGTGCTTCGGCGCGCCGATGAGACCGAGGTCGCGGTCGACACGCGCATCATCACGAGGAAAGGCGCCGAGCGGGTGGTCCGCTACGCCTTCGAGCTCGCCCGGCGCCGTTCGAAAGGTGCCCCCGAGGACGGGAAGAAGCGCGTGACGTGCGTCGACAAGTCGAACGTCCTCGCCGGCTGTCGGCTGTTCCGCGAGACGTACGACCGCGTCGCCAAGGAGTATCCCGAGATCGAGCGCGACTACGCCTACGTCGACGCGTTCACGCAGTGGGTCGTCCGGAATCCGGAGCATTACGACGTGGTCGTCTCCACGAACATGATGGGCGACATCATCACCGACCTCGCCTCCGTGCTCCAGGGCGGGATGGGGTTTGCCGCGGGCGGCAACATCGGCGACGCCCACGCGATGTTCGAGCCGGTGCACGGGAGCGCGCCGAAGTACGCGGGCAAGAACGTCGTCAACCCGTTCGCGACGTTCTTCGCCATCGAGATGATGCTGCGCTGGCTTTCCGAGAAGCACTCCGACGCGCGGATGGCCCGGCAGGCCGACCGCTTGGAGCGGGTGCTCGCGAGCACGCTCGCCTCCGGAACGGCGCGCACCTACGACCAGGGCGGTTCGCTTTCCACGAGCCAGGTCGGGGACCAGGTCGCCGCCGGCGTCCGGGCGGAGAAGCGATGACCGAGCTCACCGAGGTCGCCATCGCCGGCGGCGCGACCGTGAAGTTTGGCGTGCGGCCCTCGACGTGGGCCGAGCTCGCCCAGGAGGTCGGCGCGGCCCTGTTCCGCGCCGTTCCCGAACTGCGCTCGGAAGAGGTCGACTCGCTGTTCGTCGGCGCGGCGGAGCCCGAGCGGTTCGCCTTCCAGTCCCACGTCGCGCCGCTCGCCGCCGAGCAGATGGGCCTCAAGCCCCATCGGATCATCCAACGCACCGAGCTCGCCTGCGCCTCGGGCCAGTCGGCGATCCGAAGCGCCTACGCGGCGATCGCCTCGGGGTTGTCGGAGGTGGCGATCGCGGTCGGCATCGAGAAGATGAACCTTCCCAGCATGGCGGAGGCGAACAGCGCGATGGCCTGCGTCATGGACCGCGCATGGGACGGCGTGCACGGAGCGACGGCCCCCCCGTTCTTCGCCATGGTCGCCCAGCGGCACATGCTCGAGTTCGGGACCACCGACGAGCAGCTCGCCCAGGTCTCCGAGAAGAACCACCGGTTCGCGAACGCCAACCCGACCGCGCAGTTCCACGACAAGGTGTTCGACCGGGCGAAGCTCCAGCGCCTCCCGATCGTCTCGCCGCCCCTTCGGCTCGGGGACTGCTCGTCGATGACCGACGGCGCGGCGGCGGTGCTGCTCACCTCGCGCGAGCGGGCCAAGCATTACACCGGGACGCCGGCGGTGATCCGGGGAACCGGGCAGTACTCGGATTTCCACAACCTTGCGCACGCGGGTTCGCTCACCCAATGGCACGGCCTCACGCACGCTTCGCGCGAGGCGCTGCGCGGCGCCGGTATCGGGATCGACCGCGTCGACTTCGCCGAGCTCCATGACTGCTTTTCGATCTCCGAGATCGTCGAGTACGAGGCGCTCGGGCTCTGCCCGACCGGGGAGGGAGGGAAGTTCATCGCGGACGGTCGCTCCGAATTGGGCGGTGACATCGTAGTGAACCCGCGCGGTGGGCTTCTCGGCTGCGGCCACCCTCTCGGGGCGACCGGGGTCGCCCAGGCGGTCGAGGTGTTCCAGCAGTTCGCCCAGACGGTCGCCCCGGCCCGCCAGGTCCCGGACGCGGAGTGGGCGCTCGTCCACAACCTGAGCGGGAGCGCCAACGTCCACTCGGTGATGGTCTACCAAAGGGGGAGCTGATGGCGGAGGGCGCCCCCTCGACCCCCGGACGCAAGCCGTCGACGGTCCAGGTCGCGCAGGTCGAACGAGCCCCCGATGCGACTGCGTCGGCGGGGCCTTCGGAGAGCCCGGAGAAGCCCGCGAAGGTGGAAGTGGAGACGCGAGCGCTCCCGTTCCTCCTCGACTTCCTGCCGCTCCAGGACGCGAAGAACACGCGCCTTTCCCCGTTCTTCGACGCCTTGCGGCTCGGTCGGCTCACGACCACACGGTGCCGGCGCGACCTCGAGCTCCTCTGGCCTCCCCGGGTCGCCTGTCCGACGTGCCACGGCGAGGAGCTCGAGTGGGTCGACCTGCCCTCGCGCGGCCACCTCTACGCCTTCAGCGCCGTGCTCGCCGGGGCGCCGCTCGGCATGGAGTCCGAGCTCCCGTTCGTGGTCGGGCTCGTCGACCTCGAGAGCGTCACGCTCCGACTGTTCGGCCGCGTTGTCGGCGTGAGCTGGCAGGAGTGCCGGGTCGGCCAGCCGGTCCGGCTCGAGACGTACGACGCCCCCGGCGGCCGGGTTTTCTACCGGTTCCGGGCCGAATAGCCCGCCCGGGATAAATTCGGCGGAAGCCTATTTATACACCCCCTAGGTCTCGCGCGCGCCGATTCGGGGAGTCGGAACATCGATGGAAACGACTACTCCGGGCTGGTGGCACCGTCACGGCTGGACGGTCGCCCTGCTCCTCACCGCCTTCGGCATCTCCTTCCTGATCCGAACGCTCTGGATGGCTCCGCTGATCCAGCAGTTCGGGCCGCTCAACCTCTACGGCGGTGGGTCGGACTCGTTCTACCACTCCCGGGTCACGTCGTACATCATCCTCAACCATCGCAACCTGGTCATCGACCCCCTCCTCCGCTACCCGTTCGGAGCGTCCAACCCTCGGGAGCCGCTGTTCGACTGGATGAACGCGATCCTGGGGATCATCTTCGCCCCGCTGTTCGGCGGGAACGCGGTGACCGCCGGCGCCTTCTTCCTCGACCTCCAGGGCCCCCTCTGGGCCGCGCTCGGCGTCTTCCCGGTCTACCTGATCGGCCGGGAGGTGAGCTCCCGACGGATGGGTCTCATCGCCGCGCTCATCTTCCCTCTGCTCTCGGCGAACATCGATTCGTCGACGCTGGGTTACGCGAACTACCTCTCGTTCTACACCTTCGTCATCCTGCTCACGGTCTACGCCTACCTGAGGACGATCAAGGCGGTCGGCAGTCGACGTTGGGTCGAAACCTACTCGAAACCGCGCGAGATTCCGGGAGCGCTGCGTCGGTTCCTTCGCACCGAGCGGACCGCCGTGAAATGGTCCGTCTTCACCGGGGTCTGTCTCGGAACCCTTGCGCTCGCCTGGCAAGGGTACTCCTTCGCGGTCGCCGCGATCGTCGTCTTCCTGTTCTTCGCGCTCATCGTCGAGCGGATCCGTCGGGTCGACTCCTTCGGTCTCTACATCGTCACCTGGATCGTCGGCCTCGTCGGCTTTCCGATGGCGATGCCGTACTACCTCGTCCAGGGGCAGTTCGCCGGCTGGTTCGACCTGCCGCTGCTCGTCTTCTTCGGAGCCCTCCTCATCGCCCTCCCGTTCATCCTCCTGAGGGATCAGCCGTGGGTCGTCTCGGTCCCGGTCCTGGCAGGGATCGGGGCGGCCGCGATCGCCGCGCTCGCCGTGCTGAACAACAACTTCTACACGAACATCGTCACGGGGCAGGGCTACTTCGTCAAGACGCTCGTCTACTCGACGGTCGCCGAGGCCCAGGCGCCGAGCATCGATTCGCTGATCCTGGGCTACGGGGTGTTCACGTTCTTCCTCGCGTTCGTCGGCCTCATCCTCATCGCCTACCGTCTCGCC
>JAKIWY010000093.1 GCA_022749835.1 Thermoplasmata archaeon
CGGAGTTGAGCTTTCCGAACGAGACCTTTCCCTCGTAGCGCTGGCTCAGCCGGTCCACGATCGGGGAGACCATCCGGCAGGGCCCGCACCAAGGAGCCCATACGTCCACGACCGCCACCGGGGAGCTCTGGGCGAGCTTGTCGAACGCTGCACCATCAAGTTCTGGAACGGACATCGCCGGGACTCCTCGGAGGATTGAAAGATTCGGCCCGTTTATACCCTTGGCGGACCGGGTGGCGTGGCCTCGCTCGCTGCGATCGGTCCCCGGCGCCCCCGGTTGTTTTCGGCGAAGAAGAGCCCGCGCACCCGTTCGGAGCGGCTCGACAGCCTCTGCACGAGGTGCCCGGTCTAGGACGGAGCTCCCCTCCCGCGCGTGACGGCCCGGCTCGGAGCAATCGCCGCGTTTCTCCCTAACCGCCGCCCCGAGCAATGCGCTATGTATCGCGCCGACCATCCCGTGACATGGACCGGTCGTATCGAACCTCCACGACGCTGTCGGCCGCATCGCTCTCTCGCGAGGTCGCTCCGGGAGACGCTGTTCCGGTCCCCACGCGCAGCACCCGACAACCGGTGCTGCTGAGCGCCGCCGCTCGCAAGGCCGTGCGCAATCGGATGCTGTTCTTCCGCCAATCGTCGCTCGACCAGGTCGCCTCGCTCAGCGGCGCCACCCCCGCCGCCATCAAGCAGTACCGTCACGAGCTCGTGGAGAGCAACGTGCCCGAGTCGCTCCTCGACCGCGGCGCGAGCCTGGCGTTCACCAAGGAGCTTCCGCAGGGATCGCTGCTGTACCTGCTCGTGAGGGCGCTGCGCCCCCGGCGGGTCCTGGAGACCGGGGTCCGACCGGGGTACTCCACGGCGTGGCTCCTCTCGGGCCTCGAGGCGAACGGCGCCGGCGAGCTGGTCTCCCTGGGCCCCGGACCGACGCAGGGCCGCCCCTCGGGGGTCCATGAGTACACGGTCGGTCAGTTCGTGCCCCCGTCGCTGAGGGCACGCTGGACGCTCGCCCTGGGGAACACCGAGAGCCATCTCGAGGGGCTCGTCGCCCGCGGGGGCCCGGTCGACCTCTTCCTGTACGACAACGGGCCGGACGTGAGCCGCGCGCGCTTCGAGCTGAGGACCGCCTGGGCCGCCCTCTCCAAGCGCGGGGTGCTCCTGGCGCATCATATCGACGCCAACCCCGCTTTCACGGAGTTCTGCCGCGCCCAGGGATTGCCCGAACAGGTCCTCGACCCCGGGCCCCCGGCGCTCGGGGCTCTCGGGGTCTCCTCGCGGCCGAGGTAGCCCGCCTAACGCTCGAGCTCCCCGATGAGGTGCTCGGCGGCGGGCAGGATCAGCTTTTCGAGGGCCGAGCGGACCGCACGCTCGGAGCCGGGCAGGGCGAAGACCGGTTTCCCCTTCACGAGATAAAGACCGGCGCGGCTCATCAGGGCGAGGGCGCCGACCTCGGCGTAGCTCAGGTTCCGGAAGATCTGGCCGAACCCCTCGAGCGGTTTACCTCCCATCGCCTCGATGGCGTTCACCGTGAGGTCGCGCGAGCTCACTCCGGTGCCCCCGACGGTCACCACGGCCTCGACCGGGATCTCGGCGAGGTACGGCTCGAGCTTCTCGCGCACATCGGCAATCGAGTTCGCGACGAGGTCGTAATGGACGACCGTGTGGCCCGCTTCGGTCAACAATCGCCGGGCGAGGTGGCCCGAGACATCGTCCTCCTCGGTGTGCGTGTCCGAGACGGAGAGCACGACGAACCCAAGGGAGCGGCTCCCGCCGAGATGGTGGCGCCCGGGGGTGCTCACGCGCTCCCCCCCGGCGGTTCCTTGAGCTTCGTCACGACGCGCACCGGTCCCAACCGAGTGCTCGGGTAGAGGCCGCGCGCATCTTTCTCGAGGTATTTCACCATGTCCCACACGGTAAGCAATGCGACGGTAGCCCCCACGAGCGCCTCCATCTCGACGCCGGTCCGCCAGACGGCCTCCGCCCTCGCGGTCGCCCGCACCCCACGCGCCGTCCGCTCGACCCGGACCTCGCTTCCGGTGAGCGGGACCGGGTGACAGTGGGGGATGAGCTCCGGGGTCCGCTTCATCGCGAGAAGGCCGGCGAGCTCGCCGGCGGCCACCGGGTCGCCCTTGTCGACGGCGCCGCGCCGGAGGGCGCTGCGCGTGCGCGGGCTCAGCGAGAGGTCGCCGACGGCGACCGCGCGTCGGAAGACGACCGGCTTTTCGTGAACCGCTCGTTGGCGGGCCATTCGCTACCCGCTGGCCCCCGCGCCCAGGGCGATGCGGGCGAGCACGGCCTCGAGCTGGATCCTCTCCGAGGCGCCCTCGGCGAGCCGGAAGTCGACCTCCCCCAGGTAGTCGATCAGGCGCAGCTTCTCCCTCGGGGGGAAGCTCTTGTCCGGGAGGTCGGGAAGATAGCTGTGGATCGCCTTCAAGATGTCCTCCCCGCTCGCACCGCGCTCCGCGAACATCGCATAGAGCCGGTCGCGGGCGGCCAGGAACTTCCCTTCGATCGCGCTCGTCAGCATCCCCACGACCTCCTCGCGCAGCGGGGTGGTCGCGACGGAGCGGATCGATTCGTCCGTCACCGTGTCGCTGAAGGTCGCGGCGAGCTGCAGGAGGTTGATCGCCCGGCGCATGTCCCCCGAGCTGGCGGCGATGATCGAGCGGAACGCTTCCGGCGTCACGGTGCGATGTTCGGCCGCGGCGACGACCTCGAGCCGGCGGTGCATCTGCTCCGTCGAAAGACCCCGGAACCGGAAGACCGCGCAGCGGGACTGGATCGGCTCGATGATCTTCGAAGAGTAGTTGCAGGAGAGGATGAACCGGCAGGCGGAGGAGTAGCGTTCCATCAGGCGGCGCAGGGACGCCTGCGCCTCCGACGTCAGGTTGTCCGCCTCATCCAGGAACAACAGCTTGAACCCGACGCCGCCGATCGGTGCGCTGCGCGCGTACTCCTTGATCGTGGTGCGCACGGTGTCGATCCCCCGCTCGTCCGAGGCGTTGAGCTCCAGGAAGTTCTGTCGCCACTCCTCACCGAACAGGTCGCGGGCGAGCGCCAGCGCCGCGGTGGTCTTCCCGGTGCCGGGCGGTCCGGCGAACATGAGGTGAGGCAGCGAGCGCCGCTCGGCATACGCCGACAGGAGGGGGACGATCGACTCCTGCCCGACCATCTCCTTGAGGGAGTGGGGACGGTACTTCTCGACCCAAACGGCCTGCGGGGCGTCCGAACCCATCCGAACCTCTCCCGTGCGCTTCGGGACGGGAGACCGTAATTACCCTTTGCTCGCCGAACCCGCCCCGGGCGCCGCGAGCCCTCGCGTTCTCTGCGAGCCATCCGCGGCGCGACCTCCGGGCGCCGGACGGGCCGGCCCCAGTGAATCGCGGGTTACACGCACGTTATCCGAGCCCCGGAGTTCTCGGCTCTACCCATGCGCGAGCTGCTGGCCCACATCCAGTTCCGCGGGACGATCAGGGAACGCTCGGTCGAACCGTACCTTAGGATGCTGAAGGCGCTCCGCACGAAGGCCCGCGTCAAGGGCGTGCTCCTCGACATTTCGAGCGGGGGAGGCGGCGACATCCCCTCGACCGACTTCTACCTCGCCGTCAAGCGCCTCGACCAGGTGAAGCCGGTCGTCGCCTCGATCGGGTCGATCGGTGCCTCGGGGGCGTACATGGCGGCCGTCGGCGCCCGCAAGGTCTACGCCTACCCGGACTCCGGCGTGGGGTCGATCGGCGTCATCATGCCGCACATCGCGGTTCGAGAACTGCTCGCGAAGATCGGGGTCGAGGTGGAGCTTCTGCACGAGGGCCGCCACAAGGACGCCTACCAGGGGATCCGGCCCCTCAGCGACGAGGAGCGCTCCAAGCTTCAGGCGGTCATCGCCGACAGCTACGGTTCGTTCGTCGAGCTCGTGGCCCGGGAGCGCAAGAAGAGCGTGGAAGAGATCCGTGCGCTCGCCACCGGAGAGTTCTGGAGCGGCAAGGCGGCTCTGAAGCTCGGGCTCATCGATGCACTCGGCGACCGGGAGGAGGCGCTCGAGGAGCTCGCCCGCCTCACCGGCGTCCCCAGTCGCAAGACCGTCCGGCTCGTCCCCCCGCGCCCGTTCATGGAGCGACTGTTCTCCGGAAGTGCCTCGAGCATCGCCTTGGGCCTCGGTCCGTCCATCAAGGACTCGCTCGAGGACCTGGTCCTCGACTCCTGGACCGGCCGACGGCTCTGAACCGTCTCTGGCGACTCGTGCCCCAGCTCCCGACGGTCGATCGCAGCGGCGCGCTCCCGCGAACCGGGGCCGCACCCCCCTCCCGGGGTCTAGAGCGCGCCGGTTCGCCGCGGGGCTTTATCCCAAGATATGGCCATCCCCGAAGGCTCAGGCGCTCGCGCGAACGCCATTGTCGCCCCAAGAACGCGACGTCCCGGCCCGGAGCCGGCTCTCGGGAGAATGGTGGCCATCGGCCCCAGCGGAAATCGGGGAAACATGACCGCCTGGGTCCCCCTCCACGCCGGGCGACTCCATGGGCATCGGCACCGCTCAACCCCAGATGGCCCAACCGGCCACCTCCACGGGCAACTCACTTCCGTCAACGGTCGGGCCCGGAGCCGATTAGAAGACCCACCGCATTCCATCCCAGCCCATGACGGTTCCGGGAGGCCGACAGGGCCCTCAGTCATTCCTTGGCCCCACGGTCCGTCGGTCACTTCGGGCCGGCCGCATGGTTCTCGTGGTCGGAATGGTGTGGAGCAGTATCCTCGGCGTGTTGACCGCTATCGGGAGCGCCTCCGGTTTCGCCGCCAGCTTTCCTCTCATCGTGCCCATCTTCGGGTCGATGGCGGCCGTCGGGGCGCTCACGGTCTTCACGAGCGACCGGACGAAGGGGGTACTTGAGTACCTCATGGCGTACGGTGTCTCCCCTCGCCGGCTCTTCGCGAACTTCCTGATGGCCGCGCTCGCCGCCATATCCATCGTGCTCGTCGGGGCCATAGGAGTGAGCGTCGGCATCTATCTCGCCGGGGGACACACGGTCTCGATGAGCCTCCTCCTCCTCCTGGTGGGCTACGCGATCCCCATGAGCTACGTCTCAGGGGCGTTCGCGACCACCGTGGGGATGTACTGGTCGGCGCTCTCCTCGCCGCGCGAGGGCATCGGCAGCACCATCGGATTGGCTCCGTTATTCGGCGTCCTTCCACCCGTGGCGACCTTGGTCCTGATCGGGGTCTTTGGCGCCACGGCCGGGATCACCACGGATGAGTTCCTCCTGGTCACCGGAAGTGCACTGGCTCTGATCGGCGTCGTCGTCCTGTACCTGCTGGCGAACCTGGGCCACCTGCTGCGCCGGGAGCGGCTCCTGTCAAACTCGTAGGTTAGGCACTCATGGCTTCTTCCAGCGCTGTCACCGGCGAGAGGGAAGCCTCCCCCGGCGTTTCGCCGATCTCCTGCCGCTCGGTGTGCGCCGGCTACCTCGGGACGGAGGTACTCAAGGACATCACCTTCGAGATCACGGCGCCCTCCGTCTACGTCGTTCTCGGCCCGAACGGTGCGGGAAAGACCACCCTCTTTCGGACGCTCGCGGGAATCCTAGTCCCGAGCGGGGGCAAGGTGGTCATCGGGGGGACCGAAGGGGACGACCAAAGCGCTCGGGACCGGATGCACTACCTGTCCCACCTGGACGGGCTGCCGGAAGGTCTCACCGTCCGGGAGGCACTCGACTTCTACGCGCGGGCTCAGCAGGCGACGGTGACCGACATCGAACGCGTGCTGGACCAACTTGGGCTCCGCGACCTGAGCCACCGCTACCCGGGTCAGCTGAGCGCGGGCCAGAGGAAGCGGGTTTCCATCGCGAGGATCTTCCTTCAGGAGCGAGAGATCTACCTCTTGGACGAGCCGACCGCGAACCTCGATCCCAAGGTGGCCAAGGAGATCCGAGCCCTCATCTTGGAACTCAGCCACGACAAGATAGTGCTGTACTCATCGCACAACCTGTACGAGGCTCGGGAGATCGGCCGCCACGTGATCGTGATCAAAGAGGGTCGCCTCGCCGTCTTCGACCGCATCGAGAACCTGCGAGCGTCGAAGTTCCGGTTGGGAGTTCGGTTGGTGAATCCCCCGGATTCCCTGGATGGGTGGACCAAGGAGGGAGAGTACCTCGTGCGGGAGCTTGCCGGCCCGCAGGAGGTCCAGGGCGTCCTCCACGAACTCGACGTCCGCGGGGTAAGGATCCGGGAGGCGCGCGAGATGGACAACCCGCTCGAGGACATCTTCGATTGAACCGGACCCGTTCGCTCTCCCCTCCATGACGACCGGACGCAAACGGCTCGGCTCGATCCGGCGCTCCCGCCCAAGAACCCGTTGTGCCTACCAAGAATTCCCGACCCAGACCGGCTTCTCGCGATGAACCTCCCCTCGGCATAGAGGTAAATAGCTCCCGGGCGCTGTAAGGTCGCCGTGCCCGACCAGAAGAAGTCCGGTTTCCATTCCGCCGCCGGGCTGATCCAGTACTACGACATGGAGGAGAGCCACGCGCTCAAGCTCGATCCCTACATCGTGCTCATCCTCGGCATCGGCGCCG
>JAKIWY010000094.1 GCA_022749835.1 Thermoplasmata archaeon
CCGGTTGTAGTAGGCGTACTCCGCGAACGCCTCCGACCAGAACAGGTCGTCGTGGTGGTCCGTCTCGTCCGTTCCGTGGATCCGGCCCCAGATCGCCTCCTTCGCCTTCGCGTACTCCGCCATCTTCGCCGGGGCGAGGGCGACGTGGTGGAGCGTCATCCCCGGAAGACGCACGATCGCCGGAGCGCTGGGATTGAGCGCGACCCAGTCCGCGTGCCCGACGTCTCCTTCGTCCACGAGGCGGCGAAGCAGCGGAAGGACCATCCGGGTCACCCCCCCCGGGGAGAACCGGTAGTCGACCCCCTCGGTGAGCTTCTCGAGGTCGGCAGGGGCCGATGCGCTCGATTTCGAGCGGGGCGGTGACCCGCTCGGTAGGAATTGTACGAGCGGTGTCTGCGTGTTGACACAGACCCTCAGCGGCTCCATAACCCGCCCCTCGGTCGGTGCCGCGACCAACCCTCCATCAGGTTTGAACCCACCGATGGAGACTCCGGTGCGGGGGATCGTCCCGGGCAAGGCGGGCGGGGCCGATGGGTTCCCGGAGTCGCCTGGGCCTACGCGCCACCCCGTCCACGGTGGGTCGGGCGACCCCGCGACGGGTCCGATGGGCCGGCCCCATCGCTGCCTACGCCCTCGGGGCGGGGGAACCGCGTTGCGGGTGCTCGGCCGGTGCATCCGGTCTCTCCACGTTCTAGGAAAAGGTAGGGGGAACGGGTTGTCGGAGGCTCCGCCCGCTGGGACGGGCGAAGCCTCCGCCGGACGACTACCCGGTCGCGACGTAGTGCACCGCCCGGGTCATCGGGTCGATCAGGTACAGCACGCCCGCCACACCGACCAGCATCGCGCCGATCAGCGTGAAGACGACCGTCCCCGGCCCGAGCACCGCCGCTGCCAGCAGCGCCACCACGATCAACACGAGCGCCGCCGAGAACGGCCGATCGCGCCACGTCGAGTGTCCGAGGTAGCTGAAGAGCATCGCGAGCCCTCCCAACACGCTCAGGAGGAGCGCGTCGGACCACAGGTCGAGGGCGCCGGTGAGGCGCCCTGTGACGAGGTCGACCGAACCGGTCAAGAGCGTGACGAACGCGCCGACCAGGAAGACGAGACCTCCCGAGAGGCCCAGCGCCAGTGCTACTCGCTCCTCGGTCCAATTGGCCATTTTGAGTACTCACCCCCTGACCCCTTGCTCCGCCTTCTGCCGCCCCAGGTTCGTGGGGGCCGGCGCGCGGGCCGCTCAAGGGTCGGACGGCCCCCGGGAGTCACGGGGGAAGGCGTCCGGTCGGGGTATCGGGATGGAGGATGGGTCCGGGGCGACGCGATCCCGGGCCGAAGAGGGCGATAAGCGGCTACGCTAGCTTCCATCGATTTCCCCCTGCCTGCTTGCCCGGTTGGGCGAGGACCTCTACGCCGTCAGCGCCCCGGCCCTCGGACGGGGACGCCCCCAGCGGCGCGGCTTCGAATGCGGCTTCGAGCCGTGGCCGGCGAGCTCCTCGGGCGTGAGGAACCACGCGCCGCACAGGGCACAGACGAACCCGGGCGAGCTCGAGTACGGGTTCATCGCCAGGCTCGCGTCGGGGTCTCCCCCCGAGTGGGCCTTCTTGACGTGCTGGACTAGGTCGGCGGGGTCGGCGAAAGGGGCACCGCAGCCGGGACAGATTTCGGACATAGTTCCACCTTCGGGCACCTCAACCGAATCCATCCTCGGCCATCGGGTATTAACCTATGTCCAACGTCGGGCAATATCTCCGGCAATTGCCGGACCCATCAAGGCGAAAGTTCCTCGATTGACGATGCTCCCCGCCCCGTGCGCTGGCGTAGGGCGAGCCGGAGCGTGGCGCCGATCAGCGGCCGGGGCGCTGGAAGCTCAGGCGTCGGAGACCGGGCCGCGCGGCGCCGTGCTCCCTTCATCGAGCTTCGTGCAGTACTCCTTCCGGGATTGACGAAGCGTGGCCTCGGTCGCCACCAGCTCGTCGGCCGGAGCGACCACTGGCGCTGCGAACGTCATCCCCGCGACGGCGACCGCGGGGATCCGCCGGACATCGACCCCCTCCTCCCGGTGCCGCTCGAGAACCTTCCAGTACGTCGCCCCGGGGCGGAGGACCTCGCCCGTCCATTTGAACCGAAATCCTCGCCGGCCGAACCGGTCGAGGAAGTTGATCTCGACCCCCCGGCGCTCGTCGAGGTTGCGGATGGTCCGAGGGGACTGCACGTCGGCGAAGATTAGGTGCACGCCGTCCAAGACGAGCGAACTTTTCGGGCGAGGTTCGGAGTGCCCTCCGGACAGACGGTCGCCACTTACCCGAGCCGCGGCTCTCGCAGAAAGCGGCGCATCTACTCGGCGATCTCGACCATGAAGGCTCACGATTTTGGCCCGAGGGCATGGGTCTTCTCCGCATCGGCATCCCCCCGACGGTTCGTGAGCGCGCCCTGGCCCGGAGTGTTCCCCGAGTTCTCCCCGATATCGGCCGGCATCGTCCTCATCTTTGAGCTATCCTTAGGGACCCTCCTGATCTTCGGGAGCCTCCTGGCACGCGGCGGTCGGATCCGCAGCCGCATGTACGTTCAGAGCTCGATGGTCGTGGTATACCTCCCGGTAGTCCTGACCTGAATGATCCCGGAATACGTCCGCTTCGTCCTTCCGAGCCTCCCCCGCGACCTCTGGGACAGGTTCACTCTGGTACCGACCTTGATGCTGGCGGTCGGTATCGCGGCTGAAGCGCTGGGCGTGTACATCCTCCTTGTCGCCGGCACGGACCGCGTTCCGGTGGGATGGCGGTTCCGACGCTACACGCCGAGGATGCGCACCGAGCTCCTCCTCTGGTGGACCGTGCTGCTGTTCGGGGTCTCCACCTACTCTCTCTGGTACGCCCCCCAGTAGGGAGCTGGGCTTCCCGCCCCGGTGCCCTCCGGCGCGGACGGTCGGAGCGACGAATATCAGGAATGCGAACGATTAAACCGTGTCATGCGTACCGTAACCCAACGACGCCCCGGACGGCTTCGGCCGTTCGGGCGCTTTGGGGGCTAAACTACCTGTGAAACGGCAGATGGTCGACATGCTCGGGGAGCTCATCAAGATCCCGAGCGACCCGTTCTCCGACAAGCAGGAGGCGCTCGACTACGTCCAGTCGTTCACGGACCAGATCCACATGCGCAACACCCTCTTCGGCGACGCCGCGACCCCCGCGCTGCTCTCCGAGTACGGCCAGGGAGGGCTCGTGCTCTCGGGGCATTTAGACACCCCACCGATCGGAGACTACTGGAGCTTCTCCCAGAGCCAGCTCGCGGGCGGAAGGATGTACGGCCGCGGTGCGGCCGACATGAAGGGGACCGTCATCGCGATGCTCCAGGCGGCCCAGGACCTGGTCGCCCGCAAGATCCCCGTCGTCCTCGCCTTCACGACCGACGAGGAGACGACGATGCAGGGCGCCATGGCGCTCTCCAAGACCCTTCCGATGCGCCGTGCGAAGGCGATCGTCGTCGGGGAACCGACCGGGCTCAAGGTCGCCCACGCCGAGAAGGGCGTCCTCGACCTGTCGATCGAGACCCGGGGGAAGGCCGCCCATGGAGCGATGCCCCATCTCGGCGAGAACGCCATCTCCAAGATGATGCGGATCCTTAGGGGCCTCGAGGGGTTCAAGGGCCGGATCGCCCACCCCGAGCTCGGCAGCGTCACGATGAACATCGGGACGTTCAACGGGGGGACCCGCCTCAACGTCGTGCCGAACAAGTGCACCAGCGAGGTCGACATCCGCTTCCCACCGCCGTACGCCCCCGACCCGCTCTACCGTGAGATCGAGGAGCACCTGCGACGGATCAAGACGCCGTTCACGCTGCGCCGCATCCTCAGCATGCCGTCGGTCCAGATCGACCCCAACTCCGAGCACGTCCGGATCCTCAAGGAGGTCTCCGCGGCAGAGTCGACCGTCCTCGTCCACGCCTCCGAGGCGGTCTACTACACCCAGGTGAACCCGAAGGTCGTCATCTACGGCGCCGGCGAGGAGGAGCTCTCCCACCAGGCGAACGAGTACGTGAAGGTCGAGGCGGTCGCCCGGGCGACCGAGGTGTACAAGAAGTACGCCCAGCGGCTCTCTGTCGCACGCTCTGGGTAAGGCGCCTTTTGTGGAGATCGCCCAGCTTTCAACCCGCTTTCCGCCCGGACCCGGCGGCGTAGAGCGCCACGTCTACGAGGTTGCAAAGCGCCTAGCGAAGCGCGGCCACAAGGTCACCGTCTACACGAGCGACCTCTACCGGGAGATCCCCTGGCAGAAGCTCGACCCGTCCATCCCGCGGACCCTTGGGGTCGAGGGGTTCACGGTGAAGCGTCTCCCGGTCTGGACGCTTCCCGGGGAGCTCCACTACCCGTTCTTCCGCGGCCTCGACAAGGTGCTCAAGGAGGACGCCCCAGAGCTTCTGCACGCCCACACGTACGGGACGAACCACGCGTCGGTCGCCGCCCGGCACGCCCGTTCCTCGCGCGTCCCGCTCGTGCTGAGCGCCCACTACCACCCGATCTGGTCGATCTACGGGGGTTGGGTCCGGCATCGCCTGCGCGGATTCTACGACCGGGCGCTCGCCGGCCGGGTGGTCCGCAGCGCCGCGCGGGTCATCGTCCAGAGCCAGGAGGAGGAGCGGCTGATGCGCGTCAACCATTTCCAGATCCCCAAGGTCGAGCGGATCCCCCCCGGCTACAGCGCCCTTCCCGACCCGCCACCCGGAGAGCATCCGTTCGCCACGCGACTCGGGATCTCGGGACCGTTCGCACTGTTCGTCGGGCGCCTCGCGTCGAACAAGGGGCTCCTCCCGCTCATCGATGCCTTCGAGAACGTCGCCCGCCACGACCCCACCGCCGAGCTCGTGCTCGTCGGAGAGGACGGGGGAATGCGCGCGGCGGTCTACGCCCGGTTGAAGGAGCGCGGACTCGAGAACCGTGTGCGGCTCACCGGCTATCTCGAGGACGAGGCGCTGCTCGCCTCCGCGTTCCGGGAGGCGCGACTCTTCGTGCTCCCGAGCGAGTACGAGGCGTTCGGGCTCGTGCTGCTCGAAGCGCTCGCCCAGGGTACCCCGGTCATCGCCTCGCGGGTCGGAGGCATCCCGGAGTTCGTCCCGGATAAGGAGGCAGGGCTCCTGGTCCCCCCGCTGGACGCCGTCGCGCTATCGAGGGCGATGCTCGAGCTCTGGGACGACCCGGCCCGGAGGACGGCGCTCGGGCGTTACGGCCGAGAGCACGTCGTGCCAATGTACACGTGGGAGCGCCTGGTCGACCGGCTGGAGGCGCTCTACGAGGAGGTAGCGCGCCGTTGAAGGTCGCGCAGGTCACGCTGCGCTTCGACGCCCCCGGCGGCGTCGAGACGAACGTCCGGGAGGTGGCGACCCGGCTGCGAAAGGGCGGGGAGGAGGTGGAGGTCTTCGCGAGCGACCTCTATGACGAATCGCGATGGGAGCGGCGCAGCGATTTCGCCCGGGAGGTCGACGGGGTGCCGGTGCACCGATTTCCCGCGTTCAAGCGGCTCGTCCCGGGGTTGACGCTTCCGCTCATGCCCGGTCTCATCGACGCGCTCTCCGAGAGCGGGGCCGAGATCCTGCACGCCCACTCCCACCGCTACGGGCACGTGCTGCAGGCCGCGGCGGTCTCGCACCGCCGCAAGGTCCCGCTCGTGGTCTCGACGCACTACCACCCGGCCGACCGGGGCGAGCCGCTCGTGAAGAAGGGGCTCCTCAGGCTCCAGGACTTCCTCTTCAGCGTCTCGGCGTACCACGTCGCCAAGGCGCTCGTCGTCGAGACGGCGCTCGAAGCCCGGCTGGTCGCCGAGTTCGCCCCGAAGAGCAAGATCCGGGTCATCCCCCCGGGGGTCGACCTGTCGGCGTGGTCGAACCCGGATGGCACTGAGCTTCCGCCGGATCTTCCCGACCGGTTCATCCTGTTCGCGGGGCGCATCGCCTCCAACAAGGGCCTCCCGACCCTGATGCGAGCCCTCGCCGGGATTCCCGAGGCCCAACGGCCCTCGTTGATCGTCATGGGTCGGGACTGGGGGGAGAAGGTGCCTCTGGAGGCCCAGGCGAGCTCGCTCGGCATCGGCGCTTCGGTCCGCTTCCTCGACCACGTGGAGAGCCCCGCGCAGTACCGCGCCGTCTTCCGGCGAGCTTCTGTGTTCGTGCTCCCCTCGGAGTGGGAGGCGTTCGGTCTCGTTCTCCTCGAGGCGATGGCCGCCGGAGTGCCGATCGTCGCCACGTCCGTCGGGGGCGTCCCGGAGGTGCTCAAGGAAGGAGCCGCGGGCAATAATCCTGTACCGGGTGGCGGAGCCACAATCATAGGAGCAGGCGGAGTCGTAGCCATGGGATTGGCCTGCTCCCCAAAAACTGATCCATGTGGTATGAGAGTCCTAACGGCCCTGGAAGGGCAAGGAGACTCTCGATGCCGAAGAAGCGACATAGCCC
>JAKIWY010000095.1 GCA_022749835.1 Thermoplasmata archaeon
GGGCCCTCGCCCGGATCACCCGGGCGTAGTACGGCCACAGGACGAAGACGTAGAGCAGCGCGAACTCGAGCAGGTAGTACGGCGGTCCGACGAACTCGATCACCCCGAGGAACAGGAGCACCACCAGGAAGAACGGCGGGATGGCGGTCACCGAGTCGGACCAGGTGGTGATCGTCGTATCGAGGGCGCCGGATTCGTTGAGTCCCGCGAAGGCGCCCGCGAGCACGCCGATCGCTGCGGCGGAGAGGAGGATCCCGCCGACGAGCGCGAGGTCCCAGGGGGTCGCCTCGATGAGCGCGATCATCACGCCGACCCCGACGACCCGCATCACGCCGAACGGATGCGAGAGCGACGGGCCCGGCGGGCTGTCGATGTTGACAAAACGGTTGTCGACCGGGAGGTGGTCGACCGCCGAGCCGAAATGGATGAGCGCGGCGATCGCCGTGAAGCCGTAGATGGCGAGCAAGAGGAGCCCGAAGGTCAGCTCCGGGGAGAGCCGGGTCGTGACGGGGCGACGGCGACGCGTCGCCCGCTGCCACTCCCTTACGTCCGCCTCGTCGAGCGGCGGGGGGGCCGGGATCGAGGGGAGCGGGGCGTGCCCCCTCACCGTCCCTCCTCCCGGCGGCTCGGCTCGAGCCAGCGCGCGATGATGTCCGCGAACAGGGTGGCGGACAGCACGATGAGCAACAGCAGGAAGACCGCTACCTGCTCGAAGCCGCCGGCGGCGGTCTGCCCACCGGAGAAGCCGATGAGGCCGGTTCGGCTGGTCGCGAGCGCCGTGATCCCGGCAAAGAGGACCGTGCCGACCCCGTTGTCGCTGAAGACCACCTCCACGAGCGCCTGGGTCCCGATGAAGACGGGAAGGGTGAGCGCGAAGACGAGCAGGTAGAACGGGAGCACCCGACGCGCGGTGTGGTGCCAGAGCAGCGTTCCCTCGTCGACGCCCCGGGCGCGCGCGGCGCTGACGTGAAGGTCCCGGGCCGCGTCGACGACGATGTTGCGCGCGTATCGCAGGAACACCGCGATGTAGACCACCCCGACGATCGCCGCCTGCAGCAGGACCTTGGCCAGGACGACCTCCTCGAACGGCCAGTCGCGGTGGAGTGCGCCGTCGATCACCGGCATCCCGGTAGGGAGCGTGTTTCCGCCCAAGCCGATCCAGCCCGGGATGCCGCCGTGCGTGGTGTACCAGTTCGGCGACGGGACGAGGCCGTAGGGCGCATCCCCGATGTGGGAGAGGAACGGGCTGTAGGCGACGTAGAGGAGGAGGAGCGCCACGACGAAGGTCGGCATGAACAGCCCGATGAGCGCCCCGGCGCGCGCTCCCAAGTCCACGGCGCCCCCCCGGTGCCAGCCGGCGATCAGGCCGAGCGGGTACGCCGCCGCGAGCGCGATGGCCAGCGAGATCACCGCGAGCTCGATCGATGCCGGAAGCCACCAGGTGAGGAAGAGGGAGACCGGTTCCCTCAGGTGGCCGTAGGAGGCGTACCCCCAATTGCCCGAGAACAGGTTCGAAAGGAACTGCCAGTATCCCTCGAGGATCGCCCGGAGGGAGCAGGCGAGATTCGACCAGTCGCACACCGAGCAGGCGCTCGTCGAGAGCGCACAGGGCGAGACGTTGAGCGAAACGTCCCGGAACACGGTCCCGAAGGCGAACAGGACGGCGAGCGCGATGGCGACCTGTCCCGGCAGGAGGCCGAGGCGCATCAGGACGTAGCGGCCGAACGGGGAGAGCACGGCCGGAGGAAGCCCCTCCGCCTCACGGCGCCGGCTCACCTGGCGGACCCGGACGGCGAGCGTGCCCAGGGCGAGCGCGGCGAGGGGGACGCCGAAGAAGAACAGCTCGGCGTACCAGGCCGCTCCCGCCTCGATCGTCAGCGCGACCGGTGTCAGGTACACGACAACCCCCGTCCGCGGGGCGCCGCTCACGTTGAAGCGGATCGAGACGCCGCCGTACGCCGCGGGGGGCGCCACCGAGAGAAAGACGCTCCCGTTCGGCGCGGGGATCGTGAACGAGCCGTCCGGGCCTGTGGTCGTCGTGGCCTCGTAGCCGACGGAGCCGACGATCACCTCGACCAGCGCCCCGGGGACACCTTTGGCGGAGCCCTGGTCGACGACGATCCCGCTCACGGGATAGACCACCCAGGGTTCGAGGACGATCGAGAGGTTCGCGAGCGCTCCGACGACGAGGATGGGGACGAGGGCGACGCCGAAATTGGGTAGGATGGCGGTGAGCAGGTAGGAGCCGTTCGGCGCCACGACGAGAAAACGCCCGTCGGCTCCCGTGGTGTTCGCCGACCCGTCGAGGGTCACGACGACGCCGGCGAGCGGGCTCCCCCCCGCTGTACGAACGACCCCGGTCACCGGCCAGGTCGGCGCCGCGCCGGTCGGCCCGTACGCCACCACGCAGCCGTTGTCGACCGCGACGACCACGTCCGCACCGATGATCGCCGGCGAGCTGAACGCGAAGTCGTAGAACGCGTAGCTCGTCCACTTGAGCCGGCCGTCGGAGGGCCTCAGGTCGATCATGTCCTGGTAGCCGTTGATCACGACGTAGAGGCCGGTCGGGGTGAGCGCCGGAGCGGAGGTCGAGATGTACCCTCCGGCGTAGACCGCAGGGGTGACCCACGCCAGGCTCCCGTTCGACAGGCCGAGGGCGACGACGCGCTCGGAGTCCATCAGGACGAAGACCCGCCCCTCCCCGATCGACGGCGTGGCGTGGACGGAGTCGTTCGGACCGCCGACCCATCGCCAGGCGAGGTCGCCGCTCGATTCGTAGAGCGCGCTGACGTTGCCCCGGGCATCGCCGACCACGATGAGGCCGTTGCTGACGGCGACCGCGGTTTCGATCGACGCGCCGACCGGGCTCGACCATTCGATCGATCCGGAGGTCGAGAGGGCGTAGAGGGAACCGCCGAGCGTCGGGGCGAAGATGGTGCCGGCGTCGATGGAGAGGGCGCCCCCTATAGCCGACGGGAGTACGGTGCGCCACTCGGTGACCCCAGTGACCAGGTCCATCGCCCAGACCGCGCCCGAGACGGTGCCGACGTAGACGGTGGCGTTGGCGATGCTGACCCCCTGCACGATCCCCGAGCCGAGCCCGGCGCTCCAGGCCGGGGTGCCGTTACTGACGAACAGCGCGACGATCCCGCCGGCCGTGGTGCCGACCAGGAGGTACGGGTCCGACACGTCGACGTCGACCGGCTCGGCCTGAAGGTCGAGGCTCCAGAGGATCGACTCGTTGTGGGAACGGTTGAGCGCGTAGACGGTGCCGAGCGTGCTGACCACGTAGATCGCGGCCGGGTCGGCGACCGGGCCGGCGCGGATCGAAAGACCCGTCGGGCACCTCGACCAGCCCTCCTCGAGGACGGACGGGCCGGAGAACGGTGTGTAGCCGCTGCGGTTCTCCGAGCCGTGGAAGGTCGTCCAATCCGGGGCAGGTGGACCGGCGGACGCGAGATGTCCTCCCGCGGGGCCTGACCCCGGGTGGCCCGGCGCTCCGCTGGCACCCGTGAACGCGGCAGAGGGAAGGAGGAGGGCGAGTGCGAACAGCGTGACGGTGAGCTGCCCGATACGCCACATTCCCATGCCGAATACCTCGAGCGCCGCGCCCGCCGGCGCCGCCTTTGCGCCGGCGGACGTCCGCGCGGCTTATCAGCGCGCGCGAGAGCGAGGCTATGCGGCGGCTTCGCGGCCGAGCTGGTCCGCCCGGGCGAGCTTCGCGCCGGCGACCATGTTCTTGAGCTTCTGGTGGGCGATCGAGAGGCTGCGGGTGCGTAGCCCGCAATCCGGATTCACCCAGATGCGGGAGGGGTCACCCAGGATCTTGGCGGCGCGGCGGATGCGGTCGGCGACGACCTCGGGGCTCTCCACGTCGTCGCGATGAACGTCCAGGACGCCGAGTCCGATGTCGCGGGTGTCGCCGTACTCTTTGAACATCTTGAGGATCTCATAGCCGTCCCGGTCCGGGGTGTCGCGGTTCGCGAACTCCCAGGCCCACTGGCGGCAGCGCTTCGCCTCGAGGAGGGCGGGGAAGAGGCTGCGGTAGTCGGAGAAGCAGATGTGCATGGAGAACTCGGCGTCCAGTCCCTCCGTGGCCGCGTTGAACCCCTCGGCGACCAGGTCGGCCTCGTCCGGGTGGGTCCCGGCGGCCGGTTCGTCGACCTGGATGACCTTGCATCCCTTGGCGATCAGCGCCGCGAGCGTCGGCCGGATCGCCTTGCGGGCGATCTCGACAACGAACTCCTTCTGGGCGTTCCGCCGCTCCTTGCGGCCCTTCCAGCCCTTCTGGCGGCCGAGGTAGTACTCGTTGTACGACCAGTCGGCGAGCGTGTAGGGCCCGGTGACCGGGAGCTTCGGCTCGGCCTTGGCGTGCGCTTTCACGAAGTCGAACTCTTCGACGTGGTACGGCGATTCCAGACGGACCTCGCCGGTGCCGGCCGCCTTGAGGTAGTACTTGTTGTCGAAGGAGCGCACATGGCCCTGGAACTGAAAGCCGCGCATCTGACGGATTGGGTACTCGTACATCTCGATCCGGCGCGCCTCGCCGTCGTACACGCGGTCGAGTCCGGGCTCTTCGAAGAAGCGGAGCGCGAACAGCGCCCCCCAGTCCCGCACGGTCGCGGCGCCGACCTTGGCGGAGTGGCCGGAAAGGAACGATTCTCGCTTCGGGTCGCCGTCGCCAACGAAATGCAGCTCCGTGTTCCACCGGACGAACTCGTCCTTCGCCCGCTCGTCGAGCGGTTCCCCGCGTTGGCCCATGATCTGCCAGCGCGGCTTCGCGAGACTGCCGATCTCCTGGGTCGGGAAGACCGGTCGGCTCATCGGCCCCCTCCGTTCGATTGGGCGAGCAGCTGCCGGGCGGCCGGGAGAAGATGGAGCTTTCGTGTCGCCGGTTCCCACGGGAGGAGGTCGAGAGGTCCGCCCGGCCCGAGCCACAGGAGAGGCGGCCGGAACCGCTCGACAGCCGCCCGGGCGATCCGGACGACCTCGGAAGGGTCTTCGACCAGGGTCGTGCGGGGGTCGATGCAGCCGAGCCCGATCCCACGGCGCTCCGGCGATTTCGGCAGCGAGTCGAGCTGGGTCTCGGCGAGGTCGAAACCGAGCACGCTGACCGGTAGCCGCCAGAGGGTCGGCCACGCCGGCGCGGCGTCGCCGAAGTACGTCCAGACGATGGAGGTCGCGTGGTCGAGAGCCTGGGCGAGCGACTTGTACGCGGCGACGACCGATTCCGCCTTCGCTCCCTTCGGGGGGTGGACGACGAGCAGCGGTTCCTGGAACTGGAAGGTCGTGTAGCCTAGGGAGCGGAGCTCTTTGACCTCTTCCGCCAGGAGCCGGCCCAAGCGGTGCACGAGGGCCTCCTCGGTCTCCCCAGAGCGGTTGTCGAGCATCCCGGCGAAGGTGTACGGACCCGGGAGGAGCACGTGCGCCTTCTTCGCCCCGAGCTCGAACGCCGGTTTCGGAAGGCGCGCGGCGATCGCCCCGGCGGTCCGCTCCGGGGGGGCGTGAAGGATCGGCTGGCGGTAGAAGGTGTTCGTCTCGAACCAGCGGGTGACCGGTCCCACGGTGAAACCAGCCCACGTTTCGGCGAACGGTCGAAACAGGTCGGCCCAACGGAGGAAGCCGCCCGTCACCGGGTCGAGGCCGAGGCGCTCCTCGAGCTGGACGACCTCACGCTCCGTCCGGTCGTAGAGTTCTTCGAGGGCCTCGGCGTTGGTGCGACCCCGGTCGAAGTCCCGGGTGGCGCCGACCAGCGCTTCCGAACGGGGAAATGGGCCGGTGAGACTCGTACGAATGATCATGGAACGGGAAGGCGGCCGAGCGGGCACCCCCGCTTAACCGTGTCGCCCGGAACGCCGACTGCAGGGGGGTAAACCGGATTGCGCTTGGAACAAGCCGACCGACCTCTTGGAGGTGGCACGGCCCCAGCGGCTACCGCGCCGTCCATCAACGGCGGAGATTCTCTGCGACGATCCGGTCGAAGTCGACCGGCTTGGCCGGCCAGCCTTCGGTCATGTAGCGCACGAACTCCCCCTCCGACGGCTGCAAGAGCGCCTCGTTCGTCGCCCGCTCGTAACCGATGGTGGAGGAGGGCCGGTCGGCGAGGGCGTGCCGTGGCCCGAAATGCGCGGGTAGGACCTCCGTTTCGTCGGGAAGTGAAAGAATCTTCGTGCGCAGGCTCTCCCAGAGCCATTGGGGGCTGCCGCCGCCGAGGTCGGTCCGACCGCACGAGCCGACGAGCAGCGTGTCGCCGGTGAACGCCATTCCTGGCAAGGTGAGGGTCAGGTGGTCCGCCGTGTGGCCGGGGGTCTCCAACGCGGTGAGCCCGGCCCCACCGAACTCCACCGTGTCGCCGTCGGAGAGCTTGCGGTGCGGGTACTCGGCGGGAGAGCGGCGGCCC
>JAKIWY010000096.1 GCA_022749835.1 Thermoplasmata archaeon
CACGGTCCCGCTCCTCGTGAGCCCGCCGCTCACCATCCAGCTGAACTCGACCCCCCGGTTCGCCGACATCGGCGTCCCCATCGACTTCACGGCGGACATCACGGGAGGAACGCCGCCGCTCTCGGTCGTCTGGTCGTTCGGCGACGGCGGGCAGGTCGCCGTCGCATCGTCCTTGCATGCCTACTCGATGGCGGGGTCGTTCACGGCCCGCCTCAATGTTTCGGACGGCGCCGGGGAGGCGAAAAATCTCTCGATTCCCGTCACGATCGCCCCCAAGCTGTCCGTGAGCCTTTCGCTCACGACCTACGAGTGGGACGCGACGCAGAACGTGATGTGCCGCGCGAACCTCACCGGGGGGACCGCACCGTACGTCGCCGAGTTCTCCTTCGGCGACGGAACGCCGAACGTCACCGTCGCCCCGGACGCTTCGAACGGAAGCGCTGTCGTGAGCCACGCGTGGGCTTCCGTGGGCCCGTACACGCTCTCCGTGCACTCCAGCGACGGCGAGGAATCCTCCAACGCGTCGCGTCTCGTCGACATCGTCCCGGCCCTGAGGGTCTCCCTCGTCTCGAGCGACCCGTCTCCTCTCGCAGGGAGCCAGGTGAACTTCTCCGTCAACACCTCCGGCGGCGTCGGCCCGCTGTCCTACGCATGGTCTGTCCTCCCCGGCAACTTCACGGGGAACGGGCCGGTGCTGTCGAGCACGCTCGATTACCCGGGCTCGTACTCCGTTCACGTGGTAGTAACCGACCGCGTGGGGTTCGTTAGGGAAGCGAACCTTACGGTCGTCGTTCAGCCGCCACCCTCCAGCGCAGGGCCGTTCCTCGGGGGGTCGACCCCCCTTCTGATCATAGCCATCGTCCTGCTCGGCGGATCGATCGCTGGGGTCGCGGTCTACGGGCGTTCCCGCCGGATCGCCGCCTCCGAACCGCCAGAGGAGTCTGACCCGGCCCAGGAATTGGGACCGGAATCCTGACGGTCGCTGACCACCCACCTGGGGCGGTCCAAGGTGGCGATCAAGGGGGCTCGCCCGGCGTGACGGACGCCGAAAACGACGGGCCCCCAGCGGGGTTTCTCTAGGCGGGGCGACGGTGTCGCTCGAGGACGACCTTTCCGTGGACGTTGGTCGCCGTCTCGACATGCGCTTCCCCGATGTGCAGGATGGCCGCCTCCCCGGGGGCCAACTTCTGTACGGAGGTTATCGTCGCGAGGGCGGTGGTGGGAGCCATCGCCACCGGGGTGGATGAGTCGATCATCACGGGGGCAGGCGCCGGTTCCGCGACGGTCGCCGTCGGCTTTCGAGCGGGCTTCGCTGCGGTGGACAGGGTGAACGAGAGCTCCCGGCCCGATCGCTTGGAAGAGACCGCACGCCGCCGGACGAGTGTCCGAAGCGCCCCATACAGGGATTGGTCGGGGATCTTCGTGCCGCTGAGTTTCGCGACCCTCTTCCGTATGTCCGAGGTGGACCACGTCGTTCCGGCCCCTTCGGATTGGAATGCCTTCATGATCCATTTCCGCGTATTGTGTCGTACTCGGCGCGTGGCCTTGCGTTTTCCCGGCATGGGGTTAGCAAATATACAGGGTTCATAGCCTTCGCGCCTCGACGAAAGATGGAAGAAATCGGCTCGCCATCGGTCAACCTTGACCCGTTCACCCCGACATCGGTCGTCGACGAGCCCCACTGGTCGTGGGTCGTCCCGGAGCGAAAAAGTGAAAAAGTGGCGAGCCGCGCGACGAGGGAGTACGCTCGAACCGTCACGGCGTGGGACGCTGTCGCACCCCGGAGAGCAGAGCGGGTCGGTGATAGCAGTTCTCGCCCCCGGCATATCCTACGGAGTCCGGGGCGCGGCCGAGAGAGAGGTCTACCCCACGCTTCTCACCCATCGAATAGGGAAGTTAGCGGTCCGTTCGCTCCTCAAACCCCCGGAACCGGCTCCACTCCTTCGCCCCGGTCAGGCATATCTCGACTTCCGGCTCAGTTGTTTCGATGACCCCGATCAAGATCGAGTTTGTCTACAGCGGCCTTCGGACACGTAACCTGCCTAGAGCCCTGCGATTCTATCGGAAGCTCGGTTTCCTGGTAGAGAGACGGGGGACGATGGAGCACGGCGGGAAATGGGTCCACCTCAGGTTCCCCGGGGGGCCGCAACGCCTCGAGCTCAACTTCTACCCGAGAGGCAACCGATTCTATGAACCGGTTCGGAAAGGTACGGAGTTCGACCATCTCGGTTTCCGGGTATCGGACGTGCAGGGATGGGAGAGCGAGCTGCGTCGCCGAAAACTTCCGATCGTGGCCCGTGTTCGCGAGGTCCACGAGAACATCGTCTACACACGGGACCCGGATGGGAACTGGGTGGAGTTCTTCGGCCCGGTCCCGGAGTAGGCCCGGCCGACATCCCTAGTGAATCTCCAAACTCCGGCGCTGGGCGCCCCTCCTGGGAATCCCGGGAGTCGCTCGGGTCAGCGACGTCGAGGTCGAAATCGGCTACCGTGGAACGGGTTTCCCGCGAGCCCTTGGTCCTCACGAGCGGAGGCTGCGCCCCGATGGCGCCAGCCTCTGGCCCAACGGAGGAGACCGGTGGCCCATGGTGGTGATTCGGTTCGGGGTTAGGTTCGCGATCCTCGGGTGGCGCCGGGTCGAGCGGAACCTCGCTGCGGCGGCTTCCCCACCACGCGATGCAGTAAGCCCCTCATCGGAAGCCACCGCGGCTACCCTCGACGATCACTCAGAAGACCCTCGGGCCGGCGGGATCCGGTGCGGGGAGAGGGCATTCCCGAAAAGTTCCAATCCCTTCCATCCCCGAGGGTAGGCACCCCACTGTGCCCCCAGAAGCTGGTCCAACCTACCGGTAGACTCGCGAACGGTGGTCGACCCGCTCGATCAGGATGGTCCGAGTGGTCGGATCGAGCAAGGCGAGCAGGCGGTAGTCCCCGATCCGGAGCTTGCGCTCGTCCGAACCAACCAGGGCAAGGAAGTAGCGGTCGGGATCGCTGGCGGCAGACTCCAGTTTGCGCACGACCCGTCGACCGATCGGGGGGTCGAGCCGGGCCAAGTCGCGTGCCGCCGTATCGGACCAGCGGATCGACCAGGGCCTCAGAGGCTCAACCGGCGCTTCAATTCCTCGTGGCCGACGGTGCGGCCCGCCCGGATATCGAGTCGCGCGTTGAGCAGACCGACTCGGAACGCCGCACGGTAGGTTCCTTCGTCATCTCCTGTTGGGACCAGGTCGAGGAGCTTGTTCAGGAGCTCGTCGTATGTCTCGCGCGGGGACTGCTTCAACTGCGCGAGGCGCTCCCGGGTCTCGGGCGCGAGTTGGATCGTCGTGATCATGGTCACGCAAGGCGCACGGCGCGCATATAGCTTGCCATATAGGTGCAATATGGGTTCGGGTGCGGGGAGAGGGATTTGAACCCACGTACTCCTACGAGACCAGACCCTGAATCTGGCGCCTTTGACCTAGCTTGGCAATCCCCGCGCGCCAAGTTCTTACCGGGCCGCGGATATGAAGGCTCCGTTTTCGAGCGGCCCCGACCCCCCGGCGACGGCTCTGTTCGCCCCAACCGTCCGGGGCGGTCCACCTCGGGGGAGTCCGCCTTGGGAGGGCCGACGCGTTAAGGTTACTACATATAGCGTAAGAATTGGGTGCCCACCGGCGTGTGAAGTATGGTGTCCGAGGTGAGGGAAGCTCCCGGATTCTTCTCCCTGGCCACTCTCGAGCGGTCCCGGGCCCTGGTGGCCCTTCCGGGGAACCGGGTCCTTGCGATTTCTCTCGCCTCGGCGTACGCCGTCCTCTCGATGCTCACCGGAGGGATGCTGACGATATTCTACCCCCCCGCCCACGTCTCGTCGTTCTCGCAGGTCTTCGTCTCAGGGACTCCTTGGTGGAACTACCCTGCGCTGCTCGCGGAGGGTCCCGCCGGGTCGCTCGCCCTTCCGTTCCTTCCCACGGTCCTGATGGTCCTCGTCTCGGTCGGTGTAGGGATCGGAATGACCGTCGCGGTCCTGCTCGCGCTCCGGCTCGTCCGAGAGCGCCGGGTCGGACAGGGCGGAGCGGCGACCCTGAGTTCAGCCGCCGGGCTCACCCCCGCCATGATCGCCTTGATCACCCTGGGTGCCTGCTGCTCCACGACGGCGGCGGCCACCGCCGGGGTCGCCGGTGTCGCCCAAGCGAGCGGGACGACCGTCGACAACCTGCTGCTGAACAACTGGTACCTCGGGATCTTCCAGGTCGCAATCCTTTGGGTAGGCCTGTTCGCCCAGGAGCAGCTGCTCGTCGTTTACGGCGTGATCTTTGGTCTGGAGAAAGCAGGGCCAACGCCGTTAGCGCTCCCGCCCCCTGGTTTTCGGCGACGGGCCGTTACGACCACCGCCCTGCGGTTTGCCCTCTTGGTCGGCGGCGTCACCTGGGCCCTGACGGTCCTCACGGATTGGACGACCGTCTCCCCGCTGACCGCGAGTGCGACGCAGTGGTACGGTTGGGTCTTCGAGCATGGACTGGTCTCCGGCGCCGCGGTGCTCCTCGCACTGTATCCGGAAGGGGTCTACGCCTGGGCCCGATCGAGCGTTCTCCTCTGGCCGAAGCGGCTCGCTCGCTTCGGCCTGTTCGTGGGCGGGATCACCCTCCTGATTGGTGTGCCGGCCCGGCTCGTGGGATTCGGGGCTCCCGGGCTGATCGCGGAGATGTTGGGCGCCTTCGGAGTAGGGCCTGCGTTCGGAGGAACGGCTCCCCCGATCGAGGGGATCGGGCTTCTATTCCGCTGGGGATTCCAGTTCGCACTGCTCGGCATGTTCGCCCTGACCCTGGCCCTCTCACCGTCCATCGCCCTCGGGGCCACGCTCTCGCCATCCCGGCGCCCCGGCGCGCTGGCATCGGTGCCGGCGGGCGGCACCCGAGACTCGATGGACGCCACCCCTCCGGCCTCGCCCGTCCTCCTGGAGCACGCCGCGACCGGCGTGGGCACGATCGGGACCCCGTCGGCCCGGGCAGAACGATGACCCGCCCCGACCGTTGGGCCGGCGCTTTCGGGGAGGGGTAGGACGATCGCCGCCGTAGTCGCCCTCTCTCTCGTGGCGGCCGCGATGGCGGCCTCGACCGCGTTCCTGATCGCGTGGGCCGCTCAGGCTCGGACGGCGGTGCGGGCCGCCGTCGTGCTGTTCCTCCTTCTGATGATGGCCGCCATGCTCGCCGGAGCGGCCGTCTACTACCTCGCCCCGAGCCCGACGCACCTCGTGGAGGGCCTCTGGGTCGGAAGCGGGCTCATGTCGGTAAGCGTGATCCCGCTATTCCTCACGGTGCTTCGCGAAGCGGCGGCCCGTGCCCAGGACCCGGGCAGCCCCGCCGCGCCGATCCCCCGACCGAGAGCGTTCGTCGCGGGCGTCGTCGCGCTGGTCCTGCTCAACGAGCTCCTGATGGGCTGGACGTTCTCCAGCGCCGCCGGGCTCCCCCTGGGAAGCCTCGGGGCCAACGGTTCGGGTTTCGTCACTCTCCTGTCGCAGACCGTGGTCTCCCCGTGGTTCGTCTTCACCATGGCCCTCGAGATGGGCCTGACCGTTCTCCTCCTGCGCCGGAGCCTGCCGAGCGCCTGGCAGGTCGTGCTCGGATTCCAGGCGATCATCATGCTCCTCTCCCCGCCTGCGCTCTCCGCCAGCTGGTGGGAGAACCCTACCGCGCTCCTGTCCAGCGGGCTCATGATCGCCCTGCTCGTCTACCTGATGGAGTTCATCTACCGCCATCGCCAGCTCGAGCCTGCGTTCTCCGAGTACATCGTCCTCCTCACGGGGGTGTTCGCCCTGATGATGGCCGGCCTCTATGTCTGGACGGCCGACGGCTCCCCCATCCTCTTCGCCGTTTCGCTCCTCGTCGAGATGCTCCTGTTCTTCCCGGCGGTCCTCCGCTCGGAGGCGCCGCGCGAGGGGAACGTCCTTCCATGGCAGCTCCACCCCCGATGGGCGCTCGGGCTGCTCGGCGGGATCTTCGTGGCCGAGCTGTTCATGGGGGCGGTCCTTGACCTCGTCCTCCTGCCCGGAGTCTATGCGTCCGCGTTCCCGGCCCTTCCGATGGCCGGCGGCGCCGGGACGGTCGCCTACAACGCCCTCTACAATGGATTCTGGTTCGTGGCGCTCGTCGTCGGCTCGACGTGGTTCCTCGCGATGATGGGGGTCGAGATGGGGGTCCTCGTGCTGTTCAAGATGCGCGAGACACGACGGCTCGAGACCCGGATCCGGCTCGGGTTGATGCTCGGCTCCTACGCGGCGTTCGCGACGTTCTTCCCGAGCGTCTACTACGCGACCCTGTTCCCACGGGCCCCGACGGGGACCGCGGTCCCG
>JAKIWY010000097.1 GCA_022749835.1 Thermoplasmata archaeon
ACCCGGAGACGCGCGCGCCGGCTGTGTGCGCCGCCGGGGGGTGGGGTGGGGGGATCGAGCTCGAACGGAGCGCGGGCAGCATGGGGCCCGCGAGAAGGAGCGTGATCACGACCGTCGCCAGGGCCGGCGCGAAAAAGCGTCGGCGTGCCCGGCGCGACCGGAATGCAGCGCAGGGTCGGCCCAAGAGAGTCATTTCTCCATGACCGTCTGCCCCGGTGGTGCGGGGCTACCGTTCGACGGCGTTGGGGCCAGACCGATGGGCCCTATCAACCTCCGGTGCCGGTGCCCTGCGACGCGATAGCGCGAAGCCGGCTACAGTGAGACCACGCTCGGAGGGTCGGATGTAGGGAGCACCCTCTGGGGGAGGAGCGCGAGCAACCCTCCACAGGCGATCGCCGTGTCGGCGAGGAGCAGGTCGAACGGGTCGTAGAAGTCCCGCAGGGCCTTGACGGCCCCCACGAGCACGAACAGGACGCCGAGCAGGCGCCACAGCGCGACGGGAGGGATGCGGGGTCGCCAACCCGCCCCACCGGCCGTAAGCACCCCCGCACCCCCGAGCAGTCCGGCGATGGAGACGACGTCGTCCGGGAGGTCGGTGAAGTCCGTGGCGAACTTGATCGCCCCGAGGGCGAGGGCGTTGAGCGCCAGGGCGACCTCGAACCCCCTCCCCTTCCTCAACGCATAGCCGGCGGCGAGAAGCACCGGCAGCTCGAGGACGAAGAGGTCCGTGAGCTCCGGGGTGATCCCGGGGGAGAGGGTGAAGCCGGTCACATCCGTTCGATTGGCCCCGGTCCAGGTCGCTTGTGCCGGGCCGCTGGAAGACTAGCTCTCGAGGAGCGTCGTGAGGACGCCGACCGGCGGGGCGCCGAAGCTCAGGAGGCGGTCGTGGAACGCCTTGAGCGATCCGGCGAAACGCCGGTCGAGCAGCTTCTCGCGCGCCTCCAGGATGGCGAGTTTCCCGAGCGTGTAGCAGAAGTACTCCGGGTTGAAGGTGCCGCGGATCGCCTCCCGCTCGGCGGGCAGCTGCTCGAAGTGCGCCTTCTCCCGGAAGAGCTGCGTCGCCTGGTCCACGCGCCACCCCTGCGTGTGGAGCATGATCGAGGCGATCAGCCGGCAGTCCCTCAGGAGGGCGTCGTGGAGCTCGGCGGCCTCGGCTTCCACGGAGCCGTTCTGCCAGCCGACCTCGATGGCGAGCTGCTCGCAGTAGTGCGCCCAGCCCTCGGTGAACGACGGCGAGAAGTAGACCTTGCGGGCGAGAGAGCCGGTCGAGGCGCGGAAGTGCAGGAACTGCAGATAGTGGCCCGGATAGACCTCGTGGATGGTGACGTTGCGCAGCATGGGAAGGTTGAGCGAGCGCAGCCACTCCTCCTGGCGCTCCTTCGGCCAGGAAGGGTCCACCGGCGTCACGTAGTAGATCCCCTCGGAGTCCCCCTGGTCGAACGGTCCCGGCGGGTTCATGCTCGCGGTCGATAGCGCCCGGCCGTAGCTCGGCGTCTCCTCGACCCGGCAGGAGTCCGGCGGTGGGATGGTGGCGATACCGTTCGCCTCGACGAAGGCCCGGGTCTCGGCGACGATCTTCTGGGCGTCCGGGATGAGCTGTTCGGCGCTCGAGTGCTGTAGGTAGAGGGAGGAGAGTAGCTTGGAAACCTGCTCGGCCGCGGTGCCGGAGGGGTTCGCCGGCTGCGCGATCTTCTCGAGGCGGGCCTGGTTGCGGTGAAGGTCGTTCCATCCCTTCGAAAGGATCTCCGCGGTCGGCGTCGTGATCCCTTCCCGGACATAGAGGAGGCGCTGGAAGCGTTCGGCTCCGAGGGCGAAGTCGGGGGTCGCCTTCGGCTTGAGTTCGGCGTCGAGGAACGCCATGAACTCCCGGACGGCGAGGTCGGCGCCCTCGCGCGCCTTTCGGAAGGCGGACGCCTCGGAGGGGGCGTTGGCGGCGACGAACGATTCGCCTTCCTCGAAGTGGGTGGGCAGGCCGGAGCCCATCGCGAGGCTGAGCGTCACGAACGGCTCCGGAACCGTGGCACTCAGGCGTCGCCGTCCATCCGCGAGGAGCTTAGGGATGGCGTCGAGCGTGCGGGTCATCGCCGCGGCACGGTCCATCGCGGGAGCGTAGTTGCGCACCATGTAGGCGGTGAGCGAGACCGACCCGACGTACGACATCGGGTTCCGTTCGAGGTCGTGCGAGACCTTGATGTCGAAGAGGGGCCCCTCGAGCAGGAGCTCGAGGAGTGTCCGGTCGAGCTGTCGCTGCGGAGTCGCTTCGGCGGGGGGGAGGGCGCGCAGCTTGTGGAGAAGCCCCTCGGCCCCCGACGTCCACTCCTCGGTACCCGCACGGGAGAAGTCGGGGACCTTCCCGTCGTACTCGTGGAGCCCGAGGAACACGGCGTAGCCCGGCTGTAGTCGGAAGACGTGATCGACGATCGAGCGCTCGAGGGTGTCGAGTCCGCTCGTTGGGCCGGTGCTCAAGCTCTTCGAGGACATGGATGCCTTCGACCGGGAGAGGGTCGGGCGTTCCGGGAATAAAAGGCACCCGTGCCCTTTCGGCCCCGGGCTACTCCTTCCAGACCATCTGGCAGGTGGGGCAGAGGGAACCAATCATCTCGCTCCCGCAGACGAAACAATGCTCGGACGGGGGGGAGGCGGGGATGCGCGCGGCGTTCGCCTCTTCGCTCGCCTCGGGGAGCGGGGGTGGCGGGGCAGCGATTTCGCTGATGGGAGGGGTGGAGGCCGTAGGCAGTTCCTCCGTCACCGGCAGCGCCGGGGGTGGCGACGGTTCGAGGGGAGCGGGCTCCGGCGCCTCCTCGATAGGCGGCTCCGGACGGGGCGGCTCGGGGGGAAGAGACCTCGGTCCGATCTGCGCGTCGTCCATGACGGGCTCCGGGATCTGGAACGCCGGGGACTCTACCGTGCTCGAATCGTCGATCGCCTCGGGGGCCGCCTCCCCCGTCGCCTCTCCTTCCTCCGGAGGCGGGCTCTCCTCCTCGGGTTCCTTCGTCTTGGAACGTCGGAGTCGCTGGAAGAGGGAGGGCATCGAGCGTACAGTAGGCCGTGTGGGGCGTTTTAGAGTTGCCGAGCGGCGGAACGATCCGTCTCGCCCCATCCAAGAGGTTTAGGGGGTCGAGTCGTAGACCCCGCGGTGCCGACCCCGACCTCCCGTCTATCCGAGTTGGGGATCCCACTGCCCGCCCCACCCAAGCCCGCCGGCTCCTACGCCCCGGTGGTCGTTGAGGGAGGTCGGGCGTTCGTCTCGGGCCAGGTCGTGGTCGAGGACGGTCGCGCGCTGCACCCCGGCTTGGTCGGCGCCGAGGTCGACCCGGCGACCGCCAAGGAGCTCGCCCGGCGTGCGACCCTGCAGGGACTCTCCGCGCTCGCCGACGCGCTCGGCTCGCTCGACCGGGTCCGCCGCGTCCTTCGGGTGGCGGTCTACGTGGCGAGCGCTCCCGGTTTCACCCGTCAGCACGAGGTGGCGAACGGTGCGACCGAACTGTTGATCGCCGTCTTCGGGGAGAACGGGCGACCGGCCCGCGTCGCGATGGGCGCCGCCGCGCTGCCGCTCAACGCACCGGTCGAGGTCGAGCTCCTGGTCGCGACGGATTGAGGGGAGTATTCGCATGGAACCGACCGAGTGGGCAGGGGTCTATCGCTCCGGGAAGGAGCTCTACACGCTCAACGCCGACCCGGGTCACCGGGTCTACGGCGAAGAACTTCGGACCGAGGGGGGAAAGGAGTACCGCCAGTGGGACCCGTTCCGCTCGAAGCTCGCCGCCTATCTCCTCAAGGGGGCGCCATCGGACACCTTCCGGGGAGTCCGACGTGTGCTCTACCTCGGGGGAGCGCACGGGACGACGGTCAGCCACCTTTCTGACGTCCTGCCGGAGGCGGCGCTTTTCGTCATCGAGAAGAGCCCGACCGCCTTTGCGCCGCTGCTTGCGCTCGCTCGGCGCCGCTCGAACATCCTTCCGATCCTCGCCGATGCGCAGCTTCCGGAGCGTTACGGCGCCGACGTGGGCCCGGTCGATCTGCTCTACCAGGACGTCGCCCAGAGAGCCCAGGCGATGATCTTCGGCGAGAACGCCGAGGCGTGCCTCGCCGCCCAGGGCTTGGGTCTCCTGATGCTGAAGGTCAAATCGGTGACCCAGGCCCGTCCCGCGGCGGCGGTGCTCGCGGAGTCGCGGCGCGAGGTCGAGCGCCACCGACTTCACGTCCGGAGCACCAGCGACCTCGCCCCGTTCTCGCGCGAGCACCTCGCCCTCGCGGCGCACTGGTGACCTGGCACCGTTCAGCGTTCGGCGAGTGACGTCGGCGAAAGTAGCCGACCCGCCTCGTCCTGCCGGGTGTTGGCGTTGCCGATTCATTCAGCCCGTGCTCGAGTGTCCTCGTTCCGAATCTGGGGAGCGGTCGTGTCGCTCCTGTGCGTGGCGTTGCTCGCCGCGTTGATTCCTATCCCCTTGGGAACTCCGACGCCCGCGAAGTCCGCACGTGCCTTTTCGCCCAAGGCTCCCGCCTCGCCGGGCGGCGTCGGGCTCTCCGTATTCCCGGGCTCCTGGCAGCTGGTCGGGGGCGGGAGCGCGCAGTTCTCCGTTGCTCCCACGGGAGCCCCCGAAGGTTGCGCCCTGGGCGGAGCGACCTACCAGTGGTGGCTTCCGGGGATCTCCGCCAACGACGGATGGCTCAACGACAGCGGCGGGAGCTCGGTCCGGCTCACGGCCTTCGAGAGCGCCCAGGGGAGTGCCGAGCTCGACGTGGCGGCCCAGGTGTCGGTCAACTGCGCGAACGGCAGCTGGGTCGTTCCCGCGTTCGGTCAGGCGTCGATCGGCATCCAACCGGCGCTGTTCGTCTCCGACCTCTCCGCCTACCCGAGCCCGGCGGCCCCCGGAAGTCGGGTGGTGCTCCAATGGACACTCTCCGGCGGCCTCGGTCCGTTCGCCGTCCACGTGGATTTCGGCGACGGGAAGAGCGCGCAGCTTCTGCTCGCCGGAGACGGGACCCCGTTCGTCGACCATCGTTACGTCGCGGGCCTCTTCGCTCCCGAGATAGCGGTCACGGACGCCACGGGTCGCGCGGTCGCCCAGTCCGTGATGGCTCCCCTGTCGGTCAGCGGCCTGCTTTCGGCGATCATCGAAAGCTCCCGACCGCTCGCCGATCCAGGGACCACCCTCCGCGTGGGAGCGAACGTCACCGGCGGCTTTCCACCGTACTCCGAGGTCTGGACCGACGGACTCGGCGAGCTCGGAACCGGAACGAACTGGACGGTCCAGGCCCCCGCGTCCGGGAACCTCTCCTTGGAGCTCGTCGTGATCGATTCGTGGGGGAATTCGGTGACGGTGAACCGCAGCATCCCCGTCGCGTCTCCGCCCTCCATCGCCGTCTCCTCCCCCGAAGCGCTCACCGATACCGGGGTGCCGTTCCCGGTCGGCTTCAGCCTGAGCGGGGGCGTCGCCCCGTTCCACGTCAACTGGAGCCTTCGGCCGGCGAGCGGCGGTGGCTCGGCAACGTTCGACCGGCCCGGTCGCTTCGTCGAGGAGGTCAGTTCGAGCGTCGCCGGCGAGCTCTGGGTGGAGGTGAACGTCTCGGACGCGATGGGGCTCTGGAGCTCCGCGGTCGATCCGGTCGCCGAACTGTTCGACCGGCCGACCCTGACGCTCTCGACCCCGCCCGGTCCCATCGAGGCGGGGAGCGCCGCGACGTTGGGCGCCCTCGAGTTGGGCGGGGCGCCCCCGATCCATTGGGGGCTCTTCGCCTCCCTCAAGGTCACCAACGCGACGGCGTCGAACGGAAGTCTCCCGGGTCCGGCTGAAATCGCCTGGACGGTCTCGTTCGTCTCCGCGGGCTCCGCGCTCATCGAAGCCGTGGCGGTCGATGCGGCCGGCGTGTCGGCGAACGCCAGCGAGATGGTCTCCGTCACGCCGGCGCTCAACCTGACGATCGCCTCGGTGGCGCCCGGGGCTGCCGTCGGGGACCGGGTGGCGATCCGGGGCCTGGTCACCGGTGGCGAGCCACCGTACGACTATCTGTTCGTTGGCTCCGACGGGGAATCGCTCTCGGCCAACCAGAGCGCTCCAGGTTCGCTCTACTGGAATGCAACCCCCGGTGCGGCCGGTGCCCTCACCTTGACGATCCGCGTGACCGACGCGCTCGGAGTGAGCCGCTCGGTCAGCGAGGGGGTGGCGATCTCGCCGGCCAACACGGTCCCTCCGATCACCTCACCGCCGCCGGCGACCGGTTCCCCCCCGGCCGTCTCGCCCTCGGCGGGCTCCGACCTCTGGCCGTTGGCGCTCCTCGGAATCGTCGCACTCGGGGG
>JAKIWY010000098.1 GCA_022749835.1 Thermoplasmata archaeon
AGGGCGAGCACATGATGAAGCGGCTGCGCGAGCTTCAGGGAAAGCACGAGGTGATCGGCGACGTCCGCGGCCTCGGCCTCATGTGCGCCGCCGAGTTCGTCGAGAGCGCCGAGGACCGGCGCCCGAACGCGAAACTGCGCGAGCGTGTCGTGGAGGAGGGATACAAGCGCGGCCTTCTCCTCCTGGGATGCGGCAAGTCGACGATCCGGTTCATCCCCCCGCTCGTCATCCGGCGTGAAGAGGTCGACGAGGGCGTCGAGATCCTCGACGCGGCGATCTCCGCGGCCCTCCGCCGCGGATGAAGGCGGGCCGGCTGCGCAACGGCAAAGTCGAGCTCGAGGAGCTCGAGCCTCCGACCGCCGGAGCGGGCGAGGTCACAGTCGACCTCGCCGCCTGCGGGGTCTGCGGGACCGATCTCGAGAAGCTGCGCGGGAACTACGCGAGCGCCGGAAAGATCGGCCACGAACCGGTCGGCCGGATCCGCTCGGTCGGTGACGGCGTGGCGGGCCCGGCCGTCGGGACCCGGGTCTTCGTCCACCATCACGTTCCCTGCTATGCCTGCGAGGTCTGCCAACGCGGCGACCTCACCTTCTGCCCGAACTACGCGGCCACCAACATCGAGCCCGGGGGCTTCGCGGAGAGCTTCCGAGTGCCGGCGGTGAACGTCCGAAGCGGCGCGGTCCTCGCGCTTCCGCACTCCGTCTCCTGGGAGGCGGGCGCGCTCCTCGAACCGGCGGGCTGTGCGTTGACCGCGTTACGCCGATGCGGCTTCCGGCCCGGCGATTCCCTCTTCGTGATCGGCCTCGGGCCCGTCGGGCTCCTCTATGCCCGCGTCGCGCGCGCCTCAGGCGCCGGCTGGATCGGTGGAGCGGAGCTCTCGGAGATCCGCCGCGCCGCGTCCGTTCGAGGGGGCGTCGATACCGTCGTGGACCCCCGGGAACCGGGGGCGATGGAGGCGGCGGTGCGATCGGGGACCCGCGGCAACGGGGTGGACGTCTCGGTCGTCGCCACGGGCTCGCCGGAGGCGATCGGTCGAGGGGCCATGCTGGCACGCCGTGGGGGAACGCTCAATCTCTTCGGTCTTCCCGAGAAGGGGAGCCATCTCCCGGTCGACCTCCAGGAGCTCTACCTGCGTGGCGTTCGGGTCATGCCGACCTACGCGACGACCGAGCGCGACCTGGCCGACGTTCTGAGCCTGCTCGGATCGCGACGGCTATTGGTCGACGACTTGGTGAGCCACCGGATCCCCCTCGAGCGGCTCGGTGAGGCGTTCGAGGTCGCCGGCCGGCCGCAGGAGGCGCTCAAGGTGGTCGTAACCGGGCCGGCGTGGGCCCCGGGCCGCTAGGGTGGAGTCTCGTTCGCCCGCACGGCGTCCTGGACGCGGCTTCCCGCAGCGATCTTCACGCCGGGGCCGAGCAAGGAGCCCGAGACGATCGCTCCCGGCCCGACGTCGACTCCCTGCATGAGGATCGAGTTCTCGACGTGGGCCCCGCGGCCGATGCGAACTCCCGGGTCGAGGTGGACGTACGGCCCGAACGTCGCCCCCCGAGCCGAGACTCCCGCTCCGAACGCCAGGGGTCCCCGTCCGCTCGCCCCCTCCGGCAGTTCGGTCGTGCCTCCCCGCTTCGCATCGAAGAGCAGGCGCTGGGCGTTGAGCAGCCGTTGGGGGGTGCCGGCGTCCTCCCAGAAGCCGTGGAATCGGAAGCCGAAGACCCCGCGCTCGATGAGCGCGGGAACGATCTCGCGCTCGAAGCTGACCTCGCGCCCACGGGGGATCCTTTCGAGCACTTCCCGCTTCCAGACCGAGAAGCCCGCGTTGATCCAGTGCGACGGGGCGTCCTCGGGGGCGGGCTTCTCCACGAATCGCTCGATGCGGTCGTCGCCCCCTAGGGCCGCCACTCCGTAAGGCCGGGTGTCTTCGACCTCGGCGAGCGACATCGTTCCCACGCCCCCGTGCTGTCGGTGCGCGGCGACGAGCGCGGTGCCGTCCACGTCGGCGATCACATCGGAGTTGAGAAGGACGAACGGGTCGCTCATCGTCTCTCCCGCGTTCCGCATCCCCCCTCCCGTGCCGAGCGGAGTGGACTCCGGGACGCAGTGGATCGGGAGGCGGAACGGGTGCTCCTTGAGGAAGCGGGCGACGACGTCGGCCTTGTAGCCGCTCGCGAGGACGACTCCGTCGACCTCTTCGGGGAGCAGGTCGAGAACATGGTAGAGCATCGGCTTGCCCGCGATGGGGATCAGTTGTTTCGGGATCGCGTAGGTCACCGGCCGCAGCCGAGTGCCGAACCCACCGACCAGGACGAGAGCCTTCATCGAGCCTCGCGCGCCCGCACGCCGGTCAGCATCTTAACGCGCTCCCGTCTCCGTCGACGGCTTTGGCCCACCGGGAAATCGTGGTGCCCCCGGACTCGCCGCGCCGAGCCGTTGGAACGTTCGGGGCTCCCGAGCCCGGAAACCGCGGGCGACCCGTAATAGCCCCGGAACAGCTGCCTGCCCCGTCGAGGGGGAGTCGGGGATGAAGGTCGGGGTCATTGGGAGCGGGGATGTTGGACGGACGCTCGGGCGCGGGTTCGCAGGAGCCGGACACGAGGTGATGATCGGTTCGCGCAGCCCGAACTCCGAGGAGCTTAGGGCGTGGAAGAAGGAGGCCGGGGCGAAGGCGTCGACCGGAACCTTTGCAGAGACCGCCCGCCACGGCGAGGTGCTGGTACTCGCCGTGCGCGGCGACGTGGCGGAGAGCGCGATCGATCTTGCCGGCGAGAGCCACTTCGCCGGGAAGCTGCTCATCGACGCCACCAATCCGCTCGATTTCTCCAAGGGGATGCCTCCGGGACTTTTCGTCGGAACCACCGATTCTCTCGGGGAGCGGATCCAACGCAAGCTTCCGGCCGCGAAGGTCGTGAAGTGCTTCAACATCATCGGAAATGTCCAGATGGTCCACCCGAAACTACCGGGCGGGCCCCCGGATATGATGATCTGCGGCAACGACGCCGCGGCGAAGCTCCAGACCTCGGAGACCCTCAAGTCGCTCGGGTGGCCGGGAGCGATCGACGTCGGCGGGATCGACGGCGCGCGCTGGCTCGAGGCGCTCGTGCCGCTGTGGGTGCGCGCCGGCTCGGCGCTAGGCGTCTGGGACCACGGCTTCAAGGTCCTTCACAAGTGAGGGCCGAGCGCGGCGCACTCTTGGGACCGGCGGGTGCAAGGCCGGTCAGTTCTGGTCGGGGAATTTTGCCGCCCCGATCGTCCCGTTCGGGCCGGTAGTTCCGGTTCCGCCCGCGGCGCCGGACGAGCCCTTGGCGCCGGCCGAACCGTTGCCGCTCTGGATCTTCCCGCTCCCATCGACGCCGCCGGAACCGTTCCCGCCTCCGTAACCCCCCGTGCCTCCGGCATTGCCGACCCCGGGACAGCCGGTCCCCGAGCCGGAGCTGCAGGTGTTGATCCCGGCCGACCCCGCCGTCACACTGTCCGAGCCGAAGGTGTTCCCCGACTCCTTCAACGGTGTGGTCGTGTTGTAGACCGCACCGCCGTAGGCGTTCCCTCCGTTGCCGGCCGCCCCCGAGCCCCCGCCGGAGCCGCCGAGGCCGCCCGTGCCACCGCCCGCGCCGTTCCCACCGGCACCCCCCGAGCCGTTGCTGCCCCCCGAGCCGCCGTATCCGCCGCTTCCCCCGGTGCCCCCGGAGCCGCCCGTGCCCCCGCCACCGCCGTTGCTCCCGTAGCCGCCGGAGGCGCCCGTTCCGCCGGTCGCCGAATCGAATGCGAATTGGCAGTTGACGATCGAGAAAATGCCGGCCGCGTAGATCGCCCCACCGAACGCGTTCCCGCCAGCGCCCCCGGACCCGCCGAAGCCACCCAGGCCGCCGGCGCCCCCCGCTCCACCGAAACCGCCGCTACCCCCGGCGCCCCCCGCGACCCCGCTCCCCAGGGCCGTCCCTGAACCGCCCCAGCCACCCAGTCCCCCGGTGCCGCCGAAACCGCCGACGCCTCCGGAGCCGCCGCTTCCGCCGGTACCGCCGCTTCCGGCGTTCCCGGCGATCGCTGAATCGTTACCGAGGTGAAGGGAAGTAAGAATCATCGTGCCCGCACTGAAGATGCCCCCGCCGTAGGCGAGCCCCCCGGGGCCACCCGAACCCCCCGTCCCGCCGTATCCTCCCGCGTGCGCCGGGCCGCCGCCGGCGCTCCCCCCGATCGCGCCCGGCGAGCCTCCCGAGGCTCCGACGCTCGCGATCGAGGTCGAGCCGGTTCCGCCGTTCCCGCCACGGCCCCCGGAACCCCCGTTCCCTCCCCAGCCGCCGCTCCCACCGCTCCCGCCGGTCCCGCCGTGGCCGCCGGAGGCACCGGTCACCACACAGCGCGACACGGTGTCGGAGCCCTCCGTGAGAGCGCCCACGGAGGCGTTGTTGTAGACCGCGCCGCCCTCTGCGGCGCCGCCGGCCCCACCGTTTCCCCCCGAGGCGCCGACCGTCCCGCTCCCCGCCGCGCCGGCGCTCGCACCCTTGGAGCCCGAACCGCCGTTGCCCCCGTCGGCGCTGACAACGGTGGTGGTCGAGTAGCCCCCACCGCCACCGCCCCCGGCCCCGCCGTTGCCCCCGGAGCCCGCGATGCCGCCGTACCCTCCGCCACCGCCCGAGCCACCCGTCCCGCCGATTCCCCCGGTCGCCTGGTCGTACGAGAACGTCGTCGTGTTAGTCGTGACGGTCTTGAGATTGAACAGGGCTCCTCCGAAGGCGAGACCTCCCGGACCTCCCGACCCGCCGGCACCGGCCACCGCTCCCGGTGCCGCGCTCGACCCGGGGAGGGCGCTACCTCCGGAGCCTCCCGCCGCGCCGTTGCCTCCCCCAGTAGGCGCTCCCCCGTACCCGCCCATCCCCGGTGACACTCGGGTCCCGAGGGAAGCACCGTAGCCCCCTCCACCCCCGAGGCCGCCACCCCCTCCGGAACCTCCGATCCCTCCGGAGGCGCTGTCGCTCTGAAACGTCGTGTTGATGATTGTGAGCAACCCGGAATTGTACACCGCCCCGCCCTCGGCGGGCCCGCCCGCGCCGCCGGCCCCTCCCGCCGTGCCCGCTCCCCCCCGGGGTGCGCCGGGGTTCACCCCGGTTTGGCCACCGGCGCCGCCGCTCGCCGTCGTCCCGCTCCCGCCGGCGCCACCCGGGCCACCGGCTCCGCTAGCGCCGCCGCCACCGCCGGCGCCGCCGGAGGCACCGTTACCGGCATACCCGCCGGAGACGGAGTTCGAGGTGAACGTGTCATTGCGAAGAGTGAGCGTGCCCGCGTTGTAGACGGCCCCGCCATAGGCGGCTCCCCCCGCGCCACCGGCGCCGCCGAGGCCCCCGGCCGCACCCGGTGACCCGGTGCCACCACTGCCGCCGGCACCGCCGCTCGCCCCTGCACTTCCGCCGCCGCCGGCACCCCCGGCCCCACCGCTGCCGCCGCGACCCCCGCTGCCGCCGGAGCCTCCGGCCCCGCCGTTCCCGCCTCGCGCTCGATTGGTGAGGAACGTGTCGCCCGTGAGCACCACGACGCCCTTCTTGATCCAGATCGCCCCGCCGCGGGCGGGGGCACCGGCCTTACCGGCGGTGCCCGGCTTTCCGGCCGTCGCCTTCCCGCCGTTCTGCCCGGCCCCTCCGGACCCTCCGCCGGAAGACCCTGCAGAGCCGGACGAGCCGTACGATCCGGAGGCCCCGGACTGCCCCGGGTTTCCCGACGAGCCGGTGGAGCCACCGATGAATCCATGGCCCAGCTTCAATCCCGTGATGCTGAGATGGCCACCGGAGACGATGAACAGCTGGGTGGACGACTGTCCGTCGAGGAGGACGTTGTACCCTCCCGAGACGATGCTCACGGTCAGCTTCGGCCCGATGCCGATCGGCGCTGTGAATAGGACGTCGGGACAGTTGGCGCCGTACTGCACCGTCCCGCCGAGGGCGACGGCCGACGCGAGGGCCGATTCGGTGCAGTTCGTCAGGATCGTCGTCCCGAGCGGAACGGCAAGGGCCGCCGCGTGACCCGACGGCCGACCGTCGGCGAGCATCCCCGATGCCCCGACGGCGATCAGGGCGAACGTCACCAAGATGACGCCCGCGAGCGGTACAGCACCAAAACGAACCCCGACCATCGCTGCCGTCCCTGTTCCGGGGGAGAGGTCGGGACGTATATCAACGGGATAATGCCGTAGGCGCCGGCGGCGCCGCCGGACGAATCTCTTGAGGAGGTTCCACGCGGGATTTCGACCCTCGCGTCGGTTCGGGGATCCTCGCTCGGAACGGCCCACCTACGCGGCGGGCCG
>JAKIWY010000099.1 GCA_022749835.1 Thermoplasmata archaeon
CGCGGAGAACGCCACCGGCGCACCCCGAATCGTCGTCAGCGATCCGTTCGCGGCGGTGATCTGGGTGGAGGCGAGCGCGTAGTTCGCGAGTTCCTCGGAGGAGAAGTTACCGAGACCGACACTCGGATCGAGGGACACGTAGGAGAGATGGTGCGTGACCGCGTACGATCGGTAGGTGATGAACGCGCTCACCACGTGGGTGCTGATGAGCGTCGACACCTGCGTCTCTAGCTCGAGCTTTGCAGTACTGGATACTGGCAGAGCGGGGGACCCCGGGGCGCCCGTGTAGAAGTGGCTGTAGAGGCTCGCGAGCGAGCCGCCTTCGGCCAATCCCTCGAGCTGGAGGACGAAGATCCCGTTGTAGCCGTTCGGGTCGGTCGTCGCGTTGGCGACCCCGAGGACGACGCCGGCGCTCTGGACCTTCTCCCCCCAGTTCGACGAGTTGATCCCCGAGAGCGCCGCGACGCTCGGGTCGTACACGAGCACCTCGGGATTCGTGGCGAAGACGACCTCCCAGTTGGCGTAGGTCGGCTCGAGGAGATGCGGGATGAGGCGGAAATCCGCCGCTGCGGCGACATCGTAGACGTCGTGCGACGTGGCGATGAGCCCGAGCGCCGCGAGACTGCCCTGGTACGTCTGGGATGCGCTCGGGGCCTGGGCACCCGTCGACTGGTTCACGAGCAGGCTCGCGAGCGCCGGGAACGCGGTCCCCAGGGTTCCCGCGCCCGTGATCGACAGCACGGGGGAGCCCGAGTTGGCGCTGGGAGCGCCCGGGGAGCTCGACGAGCCCCGGAGCTCATAGCCTCCCAGCAAGCCGGCGGTGAGCGCAACTCCGGCGATCACGATCACCCAGAGCGGGTGGAGTCGGACGGACATCGATGTGTGGAAACGGCACATCAAATAAAGATTCGGGGGACGACGGCGGGGCGACCATGGCCGACCCCCTTTCGCTCGATGGTGGCTACCGAACCTCTATCGCCGACCCCTTGACGAACCGGAAAGGCACCCCTGGATTCCGGGCTCGGGGGTCTGGCTCGGGGGGGCTTGCCCGGCATCCCGCCGCGGGGTCAGCAAGGCTATAGAGGCCTTTGGCGCTCGGCGGAACGATGACGACCGTCCGGGACCTCGACCGCACGATCCAGAGCCGGCACCTTCTGAAGCACCCGTTCTACCAGGCGTGGGCCCAAGGCCGCGTCTCCTTGCCGACGTTGCGGTCGTACGCCGGCCAGTACTACCAGTTCGAATCGAACTTTCCCCGGTTCGTCGCAGCGGCGTATGCGAGGCTTCCGTCGCCCTCCGACCGGCAGTCGCTATTGGAGAACCTCGTGGACGAGGAGGGGCGCCAGCCGACCCACCCGCAACTCTGGCTCGATTTCGCCTCGTCGCTCGGGATGAAGGAGCGGCAGGTCCGCGCAGCGGCCCCGAGTCTCTACACCCAGCGGCTTCTCAAGACCTACGAGCGGTGGGCGGTGCGAGGGACGGCGGCCTCCGCGCTGGGATCGCTCTACGCGTACGAGTCGATCTTCCCCGAGATCGCATCGGAGAAGTCCCGCGGTCTCTCCGAGCACTACGGGATCCGCTCCAAGGCCGCCCACGAGTTCTTCAGGGTGCACACGACCGCCGACGTCGCGCACTCCGCCGCGGAGCGCACGCTCCTCTCCAAGGCGATGGCGGCTTCCCCGAAGGCGGCCGAGGATGCGCGCAAGGCCGTGGACGAGACCTCCCAAGCCTGGTGGCGGTTCCTCGACGGCTTCCCGGTGTGAAGTTCACTGGATCGATACGGCCCAGCCCACTCCGGGCGGAAGCGCAAAGGTTCGAAAAATTTCCGGTCCGGGACCCCTCGAGACAGTAGAGGGCCCCGGCCCCATCGGGGCAGTACGGCTCAGCCCGAGGGCTTGGGGCCTTTCGGCGGCTTGGCTGCGGCCGGGGGTCCTTTCGACTCGCTGTAGCCGCAGTGGCCGCACGAACGACGGTCGGCGTGCTCGGCCAGGAACGTGCCGCTGCCGCACTTCGGACAGAACTTGTGGGTACGCGTGAGGGTGTCGCCCTTCGTCGAGTAGAGGCCGACGCGAGCTTTCGCCATCGCCTACGCTCCCTTGGCCGGCTCGGCGGCCGCAGCTGCGGGCGGAGCGGCGGTGGGCTTCTCGGGCTCGGAGGGGGCGGCAGGGCCCTTGACGGCCTTCTCCTTGAACCCGTTGCGGATCTGGATGTGGTCGCGCACGATCGCCTTGAGCGCCTCGGTGTTCGTGTAGGAAGCGGCTTCCCCCTCGCTGCGGGCGGTGCCGAACTTCGCGCTCATCCGCTCGATGACGACCCGGTCCTTCGAGAGCTTGAGCGCCTTCGCGAGCTCGACGCGGACCTCCTCGCGGGTCGGCGTGGCCTTCGTGGCGTGGGCGACTTCGAATTTGTACTCGACGCGCTGGAGGAGCGGGTTCGGCCGCTCCTCGAGAATCTTAAGCTCCAAGGTCGATGCGCCTCAGTTCCATTTGAGCGACGAGCGCCCTTACGTGTTCCTTCGATACGGCGTCCACCGATACGAAGGAGACCCCCGCACCCGGGATGCCATATATAACAGTGGCCCCGGCGGGGAGCGCCTCCACGAGGGCGAGCGCCCCGAGGTCCTCCTCGCCGTCCACCTCGATGAGCCCGCCGCCGGTTCCCGCCATCTCTCGGACTGCTCTCCGCAGGCGCTCGGTGAGCATCCCTGCAGGATTCTTCAGGCGCACCCGGCGACGTCTCGCGAGCGGTTCGAACGCCTTCGGGTCGACCGGTTCGTTGCGGCGCGTCTTGAGGTCGACGATGCCGATCAGCGGGAGATTGCCGAGCCGGATCGCATCCGCGGTGACTCGGTCCCCGCACGCCCCGAAGACCCCGAGGTGGACGAGGCGACGCTCGGCGTCAGCGCCTTGGTAGACCGGACCGTACCGTTGCGCGAGCGTGGGGCGCAGCGATTCGGGAACGACCCAGACGCGCTCTTCACTTGACCCGGAGCGCGTAGCGGCCGTTCGCATGGATCCCCATCTTCCGGGCGATCTCGGATTTCTCCGGGTCGATCACGACGAGATAGCCCTGCCACTCACGGGAGGTCTCCCCTCCGCAACGCGGGCACTTCGGTCCCTCCGTGATGGAATGGCAGTTCTTGCAGGCCTTGAGGTTCATCATGCGGGCTTCACCGCAGGGGTGGCCGGAGCGGCGGCCTTGGTGGGCGGCAGGACCTTGCCGGCGGCGTCGCGCTTGGGTCCTCCCTTCTTCGGGCCCTTGTCTTCGGCTTTCTTGTGGGACTCGGCGATCCACTCGAGTCGCCCAAGGCCCGGCTGGCGCATCGTGAGGCCGATCCGGCTGTCCCTCGGGGAAATCTCGGAGAGCGAAAGGGAGACGACGCGTGCGCGGACCTTGTAGCCGACCTTGAGGTCCTTCTTCGTCTCGACGCCGACCAAGCGCTGGTTGTGCTCGTCGATGTTCACCCGGTCGTCCATGATCTGAGAGACGTGCAGGAGGCCGTCCAGCGGACCGAAACGAACGAAGGCACCGAACTTGCGGATCTCGACGACCGTCCCCTCGACGACCTCCTGGATCTCCGGGCGGAACAGGAGAGCCTCGTACTCGACCTCCTGGTAGACTCCGCCATCGCCGTGGATGATGTGACCCTCGCCGATGGGGGTGACGTCCTTGATCATCACGGTCAGGTTCTGGCCGTCGACCAGCTTGCCTTCGAACTGCTGCTGCGCGAGCTCCGTGAGCACCGTGTCGAGCTTAGGCCCGAGGCGCTCCGGTGGGATGCGGACTACGTCGCGCTGATGGTCGAGATAATACATCCGGCGCGCGCAGCGGGGTTTGCTATAAGAAACTTGCCACACGAGAAGCGCGGTGGCGACCTCTCCGGAATCCGTCGTCGAATTCACCCGCCAAATCTCTCGCGGTCGGCCCCTCCCCTCGCCGATGCCGAAGCGAGTCCGTGGGAGATTTCGACCGAATCGCGTTCAGGACCTCCCGATTTCCCGCCACCCTCCAAGCTATACCGAGGGCGCTGCCTAGTGCACGGGGCCCTCCATTTCGAAGATTTCCCTCCGAACCGTCCTTTCCCGACCGTCGGTCTCCGGTGGAAGCGCCGCTGGCTTCGCCACGCTGGCCACGCTCGTGTTGCTGATCGCCTGGGCTCCCGGTGGCGTCGCCCTTCGCGTGGCGCCCGCGTACCATGCCCAATGCTACGGGACCCAGCAGGGATCGATAACCGTCGCCCAGACGGGCACGACGAGCGGCCCCTCCTACAGCAACAATTACAGCAACGGCAGCATCCGCCAAGGCTCGCAATCCGCCGCCGCGGCCAAAGGCGGTTCGTCGGACCTCGAGACGATGGGGTGGATCTCCATGGGGCCGGGACCGTCGAACGGTCTCTGCTTTTCGCCGACGAACACCAGCTCCAAGTTGGTGTACCGGTTCTCGGGAGTCGCCTTTTCCGTCAGCCTCATCGCCAACTGCTCCGGAGGCACGGGGACCGCGAGCGCCTCGTACAACTTCTCCCTCGAGGGCAATATCTACGACCTCTCCACGAGCAGCTTCGTGTGGAGAGGAAATCTCGCGACGCCCGTGGCGAACCACACCGTGAGCTGTGCGAGTGGAACGATCCAGAAATCCGTTCATCCGTACCGAGGGCTTCATACGATCCTGGTCACGGGAAAGACCAGCACCTTCTCGACCTACGACAAGTACTGGTTCATCGTCACCACCCACCTCACCACCCAGGCGAGCGCGACCGGGACCGGCTCCAGCGCGACCGCGTTGGTCAAGAACCTGGCCCTCACCCTGAGCTCGATTCGCTGCCCCAACTGCTAGGCGTCGAGCCGACCGCGGCGCGGTCGGCTGTGTGCCTTGGCTGGGGGGCGGCTCACGCCCCTGCCGGCCGCCGCACCCCTTGGGCCGGCTAGGGGAGCGAGGCCCCTTCGATCTTGAGGGCCTTGTCCGTCATCGCGATGGAGCTGGGTCCGTCGGGCGCCAAGTCGAACATCGCCCGGATCGCGTCGATGTTCTCCGGGACGACGATCGACTCCTGGTGGATCGCCTGGAAGAAGAAGACGTCACGCTCCACGAGCTCGATCCCGTTCGCCCAGAGAGCGTTCTCCATCATGTCGTTGCGTCCGACGCCGCGGTCTCGCGCGTACTCCATCACTTGGGGGGTCCCGTCGACCCCTTCCCACGCCTCGAAGACGTGGAAGCGCGGGGTCTGCCGGAACACGTCGATCACCTCGTCCTTGTCGCGGGGCGGGCGGCGAAGGCGCACGCGGTTCACGTGGACGTGCATCAAGGTGGTCGGGACAACGACAGCGGCGGTTCGGATGGAGAGGTCGGGGAAGATCGTCTTGACGTCGGGCCCGTGGTGCGAGGGGAGGGTGAAGACGGGAACGATCCCGTTGATCGGTCCCCGTCCGGTCTCCGCGGGGTCCGCGGCCCGTCGGACGATCGTCGCCTCCCACGACTCTATCCCCCAGCGAGGGGTGAGGACCGCCGCGGCGCGGGCGAGACCTGTCGTGTTGCACGAGACGACCCGGACCCGCTCCTTGCCCTTCGCCCGTGAGTAATTCGCGAGGGCGTTGAACGACACCTCGGCGACGTCGGCCTTTTCGCCGCCCTGGAAGATCGCCTTCACCTTCGCCGCCTGGTAGAGCGCGGCGTTCTCCCTCCCGGTCTTGTCGGGCGAAGCGTCGACGACCACGTCGGCGAGCGCGATCATGTCCCGGGAGGTTCCCGCTGTGCGAAGCCCGGCCGCGTCGAAGTCGGCCTTCTTGCCGTCCCCGGCGATGAAGATCGGGTATCCGAGGTGCGCAGCGTGAAGCGCTTCATAGTTCGGGCGTCGCTTTGCCACCCCGACTAAGGTCATGTCGGGCTGCCGACGGACCGCGTCCGCCACCCGCTTGCCGATCGTCCCGTAGCCGTTGATGGCGACCTTGACCGACATTCGCCTTCCGGGGTCTCCTCGAGCCGCGTCGGGATTAAAGAGGTATCCCGAAGGACCGGTTGTCGCCGGCGCTATGCTGCGAGCCGCCCGTCACCGGGGGCAATCCTATAACCGAGGTGACTGTCGCCTCCTCCTCGATGGACTTCTCACTCACCGACGAGGAACGGGCCTTCCAGGAGGCGGTCCGGCACTTCGGGGACAAGGTGCTCCGGTCGCACGAGCGCCAGATCGACCGGGAGGGCCGCATCCCCAAGGAGGTCCTCCAGGGAATGGCCCAGCTCGGGTTGCTCGCCATGCCGGTCCCCGAGGCCTACGGCGGGATGGGCGGCAGCGCC